>CACWVH010000020.1 GCA_902764235.1 uncultured Ruminococcus sp. | reverse complement strand
GACGGCGGCAGGCGTGCTGCGCACGCCTGCCGCCTATCTGAAATGAAAACCCGGAAGGTTTAAAAAAACGATTTAATTCAATTTCACGGATTCAGGTTTGTATATTTGAACTTTTCACCGGGTTTGAATTCACGGTGACTTGTAAGCGCCCATTTTATCACAGCCGCTTTGTTTTCATCAACACTTTTATCTACAGACACTATTTTTCCCATATCCTGTCCGTAATTTGGCAGACCGGACCGCATTGAAAGCAGATGTGTGAGCTTTATGTTTTCAGTATCCTTATATTCAGGAAAATACTTGTCAAGAGTGTCATCAATACTGAGCTTTCCCTGCTCATCAAGCAAAAGTATCGCACAGGCACAGAATTGCTTGGACACAGAGCCTAACGGCATTACAGTTCCGTCTGTTATCTCCTCGCCTGTCTCAAGGCTTCCTCCGGAAAAAGACGCTATTGTCTTTCCGTTTTGTTCAGCATAGACAGTACCTTCAAAGCCCTGATCTTCAAGTATTTCTTCAAGAAGCTTCTGTTTATCTCCGGCAGCTTCTTTTTTATCTGTTCTGTCCTCAGCTGAATCAGCAGATACGATTTCGGACTTTTCACTTTCCATAGAAGACGATGCAGTCTTTTCATCTGCACAGCCGGAAAATGTCAGGGCTGCTGATATTACTATCGCTGCTAAAAAAATCAATACTCTTTTTTTCATGTCAGATACCCCCTTGTTTATATTTAAATTATATATCACAGGAGATATGATAGTAAAGCAACTGTATTTCGTTTCACTCAACTGTTGGGATTGGATATAAACCGGCAGTTGAGCAGAAAAAAACCTGCCGGTCAGAAGATCAGCAGGTTTATTATTATCAGTTTTCAGCAGAATCGTCTTCTGTTTTGGATGAATCACTGCTTGACTGTGTGATCGAAGCATGGTTAAGATAATCTGACGCTGTGCCATACGGTACAGGAGCACTTGAGCCGCATCCGTTCGGAGAATATACAGTCGGTGTTGAGCCGGTCGGCTGAACATCCTTCGGACCATATTCAGGATCAGAAGGCATCATTGATTCAAGAGTATAGTAACCCTCGCCATGGTAATCATAGGATCCCTCGGGCAGATATACTCTCTTTACTTCCTTGCCGTCCTTGAAATATACCTGTGCACCGGCAGCTGAATAATCGTTGTTGCCGATAGAGTTGATCCAGCCAACAGGAACGATCTCGTCAAACTCTGATGAGATAGGACCATAGAATTCAACACAAAGCTCATCACAGCCGTCTCCGTTATAGTCATATACATAGGTTGCAATATAGATCGGATAATCATAGTTATTCTTGAATTTCATATCAAGATTGCCGTAGTCAACCGTTGCATCGATACCTCTGTCAGCATAAACAGATGCATACTGGTGAGCGTGTCTTTCAACAGCCTCCATACCTGCCTTCATTGCAGCTATATAAATTGTAGTAGCTGCCTGACAGATACCGCCGCCGTACTGCTGCTCATATTTTCCGCCGACAATAGCAGTTGAAGGTACATATCCGAGTTCACCGGTTGTTGTATCGCCTGTCATTTTATTGAAGGAGAAGGTCTCTCCCGGCTTTACAACATATCCGTTACAGGATTTTATTGCAAGCTCCATGTTGAATACAGACGCCCACACATTATTTGCAGTTGTGCAATGTGAACCGATAAGCTTTGTATTTGCCTTTACTGCCTCAAGTGTCTTTGTATAAGGAGTTCTTACTGCCTTTACAGTGAAGCCGCCCTTTTTATCAGGCTGTTCAAGGATAGATGTGATCTCTTCCTGAACGACCTTCTGACTGATAAGGTAGCCGTCAGAGCCATCGGCATATGTGAATTTCTCCGACTTATCGGGATTGAAGCTCTTTACATGAGCGTCCTGAGGCTGGACATCAAATTTATCAGCAACCTTTTTGACTGCTGCGCTGATCGAATTCTTATTGATAACAGACATTACTGAGAAATCTCTGACATTACCGTTATCTGCATATTCGACTGTAGGCTCGTCAAGCTCTCCGCGGCTGTAATGATATGCCTGGATAAGAACATTTGAAAGGTCGGTATCAAATTCAAAGTCATTCTGTGTAAGAGTAATATTCTTGTTGCTGCAGCTGATCTCGATATTTATATCATCGCGAAGATCAAGAATCCTGTTCTGGAGTGCGTCATATGCTTCACTAAGAGTCTTTCCTGCAACCTTTACTCCTGATACCGTTACGTTGTCACCAAAAACGATACTTGCTGTATTGATAGTCTTGATATCAGCAGATTCCTCTCTGATAAGAGGAAGTGTCTGGATAGAATCCTCCTGATCGGACGCAGCTGCATCCTTTGCCTCCTGAGAAACTACGCTTTCATTACCTGAAACAACCTCTGGTGCAGCATTGTTTCCGTTGAGCAAAAAGAAAGCGCCGCCTGCTGCAAGACAAATTACCGCAGCAGATACTGTAAGCGGAATGACAGGAAATCTGCTTTTCTTTTTAGGAGTTTTCTGCTGAACGATCTTTGTCTTTTTAACCGGAGCCTGTGCAAATGCAAATACGATCTCTTCCTCCTCAGGCTTTGAAGCCACCTCTGCTTTTTCAGCAGCAGGTTCCTTTGCCTTGGGTTCATCTGCATTGAATACAACAGCTTCTTCTTCCTTTTTGGCTGCCGGCTCTTCAGTTTTCTTATGAGTTACGTCAGTCTTTTCCTGATTTACAGGAATTTCCTCTGTTTTTTCTGTCTTTACTGCTTCAACAGGCTTTCTTACATTGCCTACCGTAAGCGGTTCTCTTTTATTCTTTACCTTTACCTCAGTTTCAGTCTTTTCTTTGCCGTCATCCGAGCTGACAGCAGATTCTGTCTTGCTTTCACCTATGTCATAGGTTTTTATAGGACCGGAAAGGAACGACACTTCTTCAGCCTGATTATCATCAGAAAAATTGAAAGAAATGACATTTTCCTCCGGCATCATTTCGTCTTTTTTATTTCCCATAAAATTACCTCCCGGAAAATAACTGTTTATGTCTTTTTTCTCACATATATATTACAACATTTTGTTCCGCTTTGTAAAGCTTTTTTTTCATTTTAAGCCATGAAATAACTGCCAAACATTATTTAATAAAAAACTGTTTTTTGTTCTATATTACTACCATTATGGTATGAATTATATTTTATGATATCATGTTGTGTAAAGCATTATTACATAACACTCTGTCAATCTCAGTATTCCACACGATCAGTTTTTTATATTCCTGACATTTCGTAAAACTAAGCTTATACCCGTTATTATATATAATTTTTAGTATAATTAGTAAATTTTAATTAATTTCCGTAAGACTGATGTTGAAATGATCTTCAAAATAATGTATAATTATATTATCCATAGGGAAGCTGCCAGAATAAGGCAGCCGCATTGCTGTATTGCTGAAAAAAAATTCTGTTTATTATTTTCCGGATACTGTATTTCATTGAGCAATGCTCCTGCTTTCCCGCTTTTGGCTGTTCTCCTGTTATCCCTATTTTAAAACAGAAAGGATGATTAAATGAAGGTTCTTATTCTCTCTGCCACAACCGGCGGCGGTCATATGACTGCGGCAAATGCACTTAAAGATTACATTCTGATGAAAAATAAGGATGCTGTTGTAAAAATTGAAGATACGCTTCAATATGTCAGCCCTTTTTTAAATAAAGCCGTTACGGGCGGCTATGTATATATGGCAAGAAACACACCGAAATTCTATGGCTCTGTATATATGTCAGCAGATAAGGAAAGTCCTATAAATAAAACCGTTGAGCTTACAACTAACTTCCTGAGAAACAAAATATATCCACTTATCGAGGAGTTCTCCCCCGATATTATAATTTCAACTCATCCGTTCTGTGCAGAAATGGTAACAGCTCTTAAAACAAGAGGACTGATTGATATTCCTGTTATCGCAATCCTTACTGATTTTGCCGCTCATAAGGTGTATATCAATTCCGGAGTCGATTCCTATATCGTTTCAAGCCGTGAAATGGTTGATGATATGGTAAGCAGGGGCGTTGAAAGAACTAAGATATATCCGTACGGAATCCCGGTAAGAAATGATTTTTTTGATACGTTTGACAGAGCTAAATGTCTTGAAGAGGAAGGGCTTGACCCTGATCTTCCGACTATCCTTATAATGGCAGGCAGCTTCGGAGTTACCGATATTCTGAAAATATATCACAAAATAGTCAAATCACCTGCCGATTTCCAGGTAATTGTAATAACAGGCAAAAATGAGAAGCTCTATGAGACCTTTGAACGTTATCTGAATAAGATCAGCATCAGAAATACCCTTATTGAGATCAAGGAAATGACCAAGCCAAAGCCGACAAGTGCCGCAAAGCTTGAAAAAAGAAAAAAGCCAGCAAAGGCAACCAAGCTGATGTATTATACAAACGAGGTATCGAAATATATGCATATGGCTGACCTTATCGTCACAAAGCCCGGCGGACTGACTGTCAGCGAATCAATAGCTGTCGGACTTCCGATGGGAATTTTCAAGGCTATTCCCGGTCAGGAAGAACAGAATGCTGAATTCCTTGTGGGAAAGAATATGGCTGTTCGTCTGGAAAAAAACAACACCTGTACTGCTGTCATCACCGATCTTATAAGTCACAGGGAAAAGCTTGATTTTATGAAAAAATCCATCAACAATTTTTCAAAGGGGAACAGCGCTGCAAATATCTATCTGCTTATGCTTGAGATGATAGAAAAGCATAAAAACAACAACAACTGACAAAAATGTCGGAAGCCGAATCAGCTTCCGACATTTAATTTTTTATACAGCTTCAAACTGACTGTTATACAGCTTTTCGTAGAAACCACCCTTTGCCATCAGCTCATCGTGGTTTCCCTGTTCTATTATATCACCGTTATTCAGAACAAGTATCCTGTCAGCATTTTTTATTGTACTGAGTCTGTGAGCTATGATAAAGCTTGTTCTTCCGTGCATCAGATTATCCATTGCCTTCTGTATCATTACCTCTGTTCTTGTATCAACTGAGCTTGTCGCTTCGTCAAGAATCAGTATCTTCGGATCGGCAAGTATAGCCCTTGCAATTGTCAGCAGCTGCTTCTGCCCCTGAGAAATATTGCTTGTCTCTTCATTCAGTATCATATCATATCCGTTTGGCAGGGTTCGTACAAAATTATCCACCTGAGCAGCCCTTGCAGCGGAAAGGATCTCCTCCTCTGTTGCATCCTGTTTGCCGTACTTGATATTATCCCTGATAGTTCCGCTGAAAAGCCACGTATCCTGAAGCACCATACCGAAAAGCGACCGGAGATCCTTTCTGCGGAAATCCTTGATATCATATCCGTCGATAAGTATCGCTCCCGACTGAACGTCATAAAACCTCATCAGAAGCTTTATTATAGTAGTTTTACCGGCACCGGTTGGACCTACGATCGCTATCTTGCTGCCCGGGGCGATATCGGCAGAAAAATCGTTTATTACGATCTTATCATCGTTATATCCGAAATGCACATGGGCAAACTGTACACTTCCGTCAAGATGTACATTAAGCTCTGTATCAGGCTCATCTGTGGTATTTACAGTTATTGCAAATTCTGACTCGGGCACCTCCTCGTCCTCATTCAGAAATTCAAAAACTCTTTCGGCAGCAGCCGCTGTCTGCTGCAGGATATTTGTGATATTTGCTACCTGAGTTATGGGCTGGGTAAACTGCCGTACATACTGTATAAAAGCCTGAATATCTCCCACTGTTATAACGCCGCTTGATGCAAAAAAACCGCCCAGTACACATACTGCCGCATAACCAAGGTTTGTAACGAAGGTCATTACCGGCATCATAACGCCGGAAAGAAATTGTGATTTCCAGGCAGAGCTGTACAGCTTGTCGTTCAGTTCAGTGAACATTTTCACCGATTTTTCTTCGCCGTTAAATGCTTTCATCACCTGATGACCGCCATACATTTCCTCGATATGACCATTGACCTTTCCTATATATTCCTGCTGTGCTGTAAACTGTCTTTGTGATTTCTTTACTATGAATACAACAAAGATCAACGATACCGGAAGGATTGCAACAGCGATCAGTGTCATCTGCCAGCTTATTGAGATCATCATTGCAAGTATGCCTATCAGCTGTGTTACAGATGTCACAATCTGGGTAAGACTCTGATTAAGGGTCTGACTCAGGGTGTCGATATCATTAGTCACTCTGGAGAGTATTTCACCGTTCGGGTTCTTATCAAAATAGCTTAGCGGAAGGCGGTTGAGTTTCTCGGATATATCCTTTCTCATCCTGTATGTAAGCTTTACAGAGATATTCGTCATTATAAAGCCCTGCATAAGCGAGAAAAAAGAGCTGACAACATAAAGACCTGCAAGGAAAAGCAGTATTTCACCTATCGCAGCAAAATCTATACCATCCGATGAGCCTGTATACATTCCCATTATTCCCTCTGCAAGCACTGTTGTTGCATTTCCGAGTATCTTCGGACCAATTATCATAAAAACCGTTGAGCAGACTGCAAATGCCATTACGATCAGAACACTGAATTTATAGGAGCCCATGTATCCGACAAATTGTCTGAAGGTCCCTTTGAAATCCTTTGCCCTGTCGCCTGCCATCATTCCTGCCATTCTGCCTCCCATGGCTGCCTTGGGCTTTGTTCTGTGATTGTTATTCATAAGCTCACCCCCTCATATTTCCTGCACTACATTCTGTGAAACTGCTATTTCACGATACTGCGGACATTTCCTGAGCAGCTCATTATGTCCGCCCATTCCGACTATTTTTCCCTCATCAAGAACAATGATCTTCTCGGAATGCATGATCGTGCTAATTCGCTGCCCGACTATCAGTACTGTTGAATCCTTTGTATATTTTTTCAGTGCTTTTCTCAACGCTGCGTCCGTCTTAAAATCAAGTGCGGAAAAGCTGTCGTCGAAAATATAGATTTTTGACTTCCTGACAAGTGCTCTTGCAATTGCAAGTCTTTGCTTCTGACCGCCTGATACATTCGAGCCGCCCTGTGATATCATAGAAGAGTATTTCCCGGGCTTTTCTCTGATAAAGTCCGCTGCCTGAGCTATATCAGCAGCCTGTGCGATCTCATCATCAGCAGCGTCTTCCCTTCCATACCGAAGATTAGATGCGATATCCCCGCTGAAAAGTATGCCCTTCTGCGGAACAAGACCGATCTGCTCTCTGAGGTCGTGCTGACGCAGTCTTCTTATATCTGTGCCATCAAGCCTGATGCTTCCCTCAGTAACATCATAGAATCTGCATATAAGATTGATAAGGGTAGTCTTTCCCGATCCGGTGGTTCCGATAAAGGCTGTTGTTTCACCCGGTCTGGCTGTGAAGGTGATATTTTTCAGAACGTCATCCTCTGCATTTTCATATCTGAAGGATACATTTTCAAAGCTTATCTCACCTTTGATATCATTCGCAAGCTCAACCGGCTCCTCGGGATCCTTTATCATTACATCACTCTCAAGTACATCAGCGATCCTTCCCGCAGAAACAGATGATCTTGGTATGATTATAAACATTACGGCTATCATCAGGAATGACATTATTATCATCATGGAATACTGTATGAATGCCATCATATCTCCGACCTGAAGCTCTGACTGTTCGATCTGATGCGCTCCTATCCATACTATGAGAATTGATACACCGTTCATTATCAGCATCATTACAGGCATAAGGAAGGTCATTACCCTGTTGACGAACAAATTGATGTCTGACAGATCACGGTTTGCTTTGTCAAATCTCTTTTCTTCATATCTTTCAGTGCTGAACGCTCTGATAACAAGCAGACCGCTGAGGCTTTCTCTTGTAACAAGATTCAGTCTGTCGATAAGGCTCTGCATTATCTTGAATTTCGGCATCGCAACAAAGAAAACTATCAGCATTACAAAAAGAAGAACTGCTATTGCTGCAATAATGATCCAGCTCATGGTTGTGGTTGTATAAGACGCAAGTATTGCCCCTCCGATACCCATGATAGGTGCATAGCATATCATTCTTATGCCCATGAAAATCAGGTTCTGTATCTGCGTGATATCATTTGTTGTCCTGGTGATAAGTGAAGCTGTGGAAAATCTGTCGAATTCACTGTTTGAAAAGCTCTCGACCTTTTTGAAAACATCAGATCTGATAGTCCTTGCAGCACCGGCACTGACCTTTGAGGCTGTCAGACTGACAAGGATAGTTGCCGCAGCACCGCACAGCGTTATTATTATCATCATTATTCCTATTCTGATAATATACCCGGTCTGTATCGCAGACATATCTGCTCCGATTTCTTTATAGAACAGCTTAGCCATTCCGGCACCGACCTGATCGCTGAAGCTTTTATCATATTCAAGCGACTGTTTTATATATTCTGCTGATACAGCTTTTATCATCGGCGATGACAGCATAGGGTATATTTCTTTAATATCAATATCATCAATTGAAAAGCTGCTGCTGTCCTTTTTTCCCTGATCGTTTTTTTCCGAAAATGACTGCATTGTAAGCATGAGTGCAAGCTCTGCACGTGAAACCGCATTATCTGCAAGAGTTTTATCAGCATTTTCATTCAAAGCGTAAACAGTTTCAGCATCAGGGTATTTTTCCTTTATGCTTTTATACCGTCCGGAGGAAGCATCCACTAATGTGTATGAATCAGTAAGCACTTCAAGATTTTCTTCTGAGGAAAAATCCGAGATAAGTCTGTATGCATCCTCGCTGAGTACATCCGGTGCACTGTGCTCAATACCGCCACGCTGTATTCCTACATTTACAATATCTGACATGAGGTCAGGCAGAAAAAGATCAGCCATTCCCTGTCCGAAAAGCAGTATTATTGAAAGTATTATAAGAAATATGTAGGGTCTGAGGTATTTTTTTAGTCTGAACAAATGCTACTCCTCCTTGCTCTGCTGCTGATGTATATTTTGTTTTCCGTCAGCCGCAAGCATACCTTTATATTACCAAGCCTCTGAAAAAGCCTGAACGTGAATTTTCATTCTGAAAATAAAAGCGGCTATAATGTCCGGGAAACAATAAGATAACTCAAACTTCCCACTTGATATTATACTGTCGAAATAGTTGGCTTATTATCAGGCGTTTTCTTTTCGCCGCCCGCCTCCGGCGGGCGGCGAAAAGAAAACAACCAAAGTTGTTGATAGTACGATTAATACTTGAATTGAACAGTAAAATGGTATGGGAAGTTTAAGTAAGATAATATTTATTTTAACATATATAAATTAAAATTTAAAGCATAATAATCAAAGAAACACATGATATGAATTAAATAGTCTTATAATAACATGATATAGTTTGAGATCAGAACTAATTGTATGGATTTTTGTACTATTTTGTAAAATATGCTATATATGAGGTACAAATATTTTATATTTAGACATTTTAATAGTATTGACCAGAAACAAAAATAATGATATCATAGATATTATGGAGAAAAATGGATTTATGTAGACTTTTTTTGATCGGAGGCATAAAATGGTCACTAAAAGCGGAAAAAAAATCAAGATCCCATGGGGTCTTATTTTTAATATAGTTATCTTCGGTCTGACGGCTTTTCTTGTATTATATTTTATCTTTTCTGAAGGCGGTTTCATAGATCTTATCAACAGCGGTCTGAAAATAAGTGTTGTCTGGATGCTTATCGCAATTTTTGTACATCTGCTTAATATCGCTCTTGATATGACAATAATTTATCTTTTTCTTAAAGAAACCTGTCCCGATATAACGCTTTATAAGGCTTTTATTTGTTCTATGACAGGTCAGTTTTTCTGTGCTGTTACTCCCAGTGCGACCGGAGGTCAGCCTATGCAGATCGTATCAATGTCCAGAATGGGCATTCGTCCTGCAAAAACTACTGCCGCATTGATACAGAAATTCCTTGTCTGGCAGTTTACTCTTACTGCTGTCTGTATTATCGCGGTTGTCTCAAGATTCGGCTTTTTTGCACAATTCCTTGATCCGCCAATGTGGGTTATGTCAATAATCGGTTTTTTAGCTCAGATCTTCCTCATCGTTGTACTGCTGCTTGCTTCCTTCTGCAAGCCTGTCACTACCAAGGTTGTGAATGCAGTCATAAGGTTTTTAGGTAAAATTCATATTATTAAAAAGCCCGAAGAAAAAATGAAAAGCATTGATGAGACACTTACTTCCTTCCACGACAGCAACAAAACCCTCAACAAAAACAAAGAGCTTCTCATTAAGGTTTATGCAATCACTGCTGTTCAGATGATCTCATTTTTTCTTGTACCATACTGTATAGCACGTTCCTTTGGTATCGACTGCAATGCATTTGACATGATCTGTGCTCAGTCATATGTTAATATGGTATCATGTCTTGTTCCGCTGCCGGGAGGAAGCGGTGCGGCTGAATACTGCTTCAGCGTATTTTTCGGGTCGTATTTTACCGGTCTGACAATTAAATCTGCCATTCTTCTATGGAGAACTATCACATACTATGGTACAATCGTTATCTCTGCTCCCTTTGCTATGCTCAAAAGCAGAAAATCATTGGAGGATACAATTGAGGATTCCCTTGAGGATTCTCTTGAAGAAAATATTTCGTGATCGTAAAAAATTGAGGACATTAATTTATGGATATTAAACCTGAAATCAGCGTTATAATTCCTGTCCATAACGGACAAGAGCATTTGGAAAAATGCCTTAACTCATTAAAAAAGCAAAGCTTTTCAGATTTTGAAGTCCTTATCATCAACAACGGATCTACCGATAATACTTTTAAGATTGCCAAAAGCTTCTCTGATTCTGATAACAGATTTATTATTATAAATCATAACCACGGCGGCGCTGGCGAAGCACGCAATATTGGTATTGAAAAAGCGGTCGGCAGATACCTTGCCTTTGTTGATTCTGATGATCTGGTTCTTGAAAAGTATCTTGAAAAGCTGCATTCTGCTATTACAAGCCATGATGCAGATGTTGCAGTATGCGGCTTCTGTCTTTATTTCAGAAAATCTGATAAGGTCATTCATCGTCACAGCGTCAAGGATACCGTTTATAACAGACACGACGCTTTAAGAGAGCTTCTCAGGGATGATAAAATGAGGTTTTATCTGTGGAACAAGCTCTGGAAAAGATCTCTGTTCTATGAAAATGATATAAGCATTCCTGATATGTATTATGAGGATGCTGTTGCCTGTACAAAGCTATTCTGCCATGCCAAAAAGGTGGTTATGACGGATTACTGCGGATATTCATATTTCCGTGCCTCCTCAAAGGTATTGAAGGAGGTCGAAATGAACAGTATCAGGCTGAATGATTATATCAATACCGTACCCATGATAAGGAGCTATCTGGAAAAGATGGGGATCTATAAAAAGGTCAAAGCACCTTTTTCAAGGCATATCAATCATGTCTTCTGGTCTGTCCCCTTCCTTTCAGCACAGGCTCGTGAGGACCTTGAGCGTGGCGTTCTGAAAAACACCTTTGCAGGAATGGGAAAGGTCATACGTTCGTGCAAGGCTCCGTGCAGCGAGCTTGACGGAATTGCACAGGAAAAAACAATTTACTGAGGTAATTACAATGAAAACACCAAAGGTTTCGATAATCGTTCCAATATACAATGTTGAGGATTACATAGGCAAATGTCTGTTATCGATCAGAAAGCAGACCTTCAGGGATTTTGAGGCTCTTCTGATAAATGACGGTACGCCTGACGGCAGCATGGAGATCGCACAGAAATTTGCAGAGGCAGACAAACGCTTCATTATTTACAATAAAGAAAACGGCGGTCTTTCCGATGCAAGAAACTATGGTCTTGAAAGAGCAAAAGGCGAATATGTCGTTTTTGTTGACAGTGATGATTATATTGACAATGATTATATCAGAATGCTTTACAACGAATGTGTCATTAACAATGCGGATATGAGCTGCTGCAGATATAAATATCATTTTACTGATAAACTGGTCATCCCTGTTCCGAGCGGCAGAAACAAGCGTGTTCTCAGTACGGATGAAGCCCTTGATATGCTTATCAGAGATAATAATATGCAGAGCTTTGCCTGGAACAAAATGTACAGACGCACTCTTTTTACCGATAATAATATAAAATATCCTGTCATGTATTTTGAGGATATAGCTACTACCCCAAGAGTTATGTTCAAAAGCAATAAGGTCGCTCTGAGTAACAAATATCTATATAATTACGTCAAACGAAGCGGCAGTATTCTGATGACAATGAATGCTCGAAAAATCAACGATTACATCAGATCCTACTACATTATCCGGGATTATCTTGAAAAACAGGGTGCTTTCGGTAAATTCAAGGCTGCTCTCCGAAGCGTAAGCTCAAAGGTCGAGCTTATCAATGTGTATTCTATTCTCAGAGAGCATATAATCGCACACGATGTCAAGGGTGCTTTTGAAAATCTCTGCACTAATCACGAGCTTTTCAGCATCCTGAATTCATCCTCCTTCAAAGCCTCCGGAGATGGTCTGCCCGAGCTTCCGAGGAAGGTCACTCAGCCTGAAAAATAATAGTTATCAAAAAAATTACCGGTGAATTTACTCACCGGTTTTTTTGTCTGAAAAAAGCAGCGGCAAAATGAATGCCGCTGCTTTTGATTTCTTTTTATGCTTTTACTCCCTCAGCCTCAAGCTTGGGTACTTCCTGATTCGGATACATCGAAAATGCAATATTTGTGCTGTGGTCAGCAATTCTTTCAAGATTGGTCAGAAGCTCCATAAATAACGTTCCGACAGTGGCATTACATTTGCCTTCGCTGAGTCTTTCAATATGCCTGTCCTTATACAAAGCTGTCTTGTCATCTATCTCTTCCTCGATATTGCTTACAAGATCAACCATTTTCTGGTCAAAGTGACTTGACTCAAACATTTTCAGAGAATCGTCGATGATATTTGTGACAAGCTTATTCATTGTTTCTATTTCCTTTGCAGCATCATCACTGAAGGATTCTTCCTTTGTGATAAGCATATTTGCAAGCTCACAGATATTCTCTGCATGGTCACCGATACGCTCCATATCACTCACAACATGATAATATGAACCGATCTTCAGCCGGTCATTGTCCTCAAGATTAAGACCGTTCAGCTTTACAAGGAACGACGTTATAGCCATATTAAGATAGTCTATTACCTCTTCATTGTTTTCGACCTCTGCGATCAGCTTCTGATCCTTTTCGAGAAATGCCTTCATCGAAAGCTCAAAATTCTTTCTTGCAAGCTTGCCCATTCTGTCAATTTCCTTAGTCACCTGAGAAACTGCAAACGGCGGTGTATTGAGTAGTCTCTCGTCAACATATTTGAGACGGCTCTGCTCTTTTTCGTTGTCCTCCTTGCCCGGAATGATAATTGTGGACAGCTTGATAATAAGATCAACACCGGGAAGCACTACAAGGGTCGCAATTATACTTGAAATGATATGTACAAGTGAGATCTGGAACGGAACGCTGTCCGTAACGGATTCAATCCATGCATGGAACGGTGTGAACAGTGAGATAAACACAAACAGCATGGTTCCTGTACCTGTAAAAAGAACGTATGAAAGAGCTGTCCTTTTTGCTGCCTTGGTAGCTCCTATTGATGAAATAACAGCTGTTACACAGGCACCTATATGTATTCCGTATACCATGTAAACAGCGTTAGGAAGCATCAGTGCGCTTGCTGCACCAAGTGCCTGGAGTACGCCGACTGCTGCAGATGAGCTTTGAAGTATCGCTGCAAAAGCAATGCCAAAAAGAACACCGACCAGGGGATCACTTACTGAAGTAATGATATTGCTGAAAAACTGGGACTGTGCAATTGGCTTGAGATTGGCACTCATTGTTGTCATTCCGAAGAACAATATGCCGAAGCCCGCTATTATCTGACCTATATATTTGTGGTTATTTTTCTTGCAGAGCATTACCATTATAGCTCCGATAAAGATCGCAATAGGTGCATAGTCAGATATCTGTATGGACAAAAGAACGCTGGTAACAGTTGTACCTATGGTGGCGCCCATTATTACACCCATTGCCTGACTCAGATTCATTATCTGAGCATTTACAAAGCCTACACACATGACAGATACTGCCGTTGAGCTTTGAATGATACCTGTGACGACAACTCCGACGAGTGCGCCTAAAAATCTGTTTGTTGTCAGCTTTTCAAGAAGTGTTCTCAGATTTGAGCCAGCTGCAAGCTCAAGTCCCTCTCCCATCAGTCTCATTCCGTAAAGGAAAAGACCGAGTCCTCCAAGTGCGAGGATAATTTCCATAATCATTGCGTGATCGAAGGTCATACCAAATCCTCCATTATTCTCTTTATATTCTTTTCTCTTTGTTCTATTCAATCATATTACATATTCCGACAGTTTATGTTCTTTCAAAGAATAATATTTTTTTCTATTTTTAACACAAATTAGATCAAGATAGGGACATATTTTTAGCAATATTACAGTTATATTTTTGAACAATTATAGCTTGACCCTCAAACACCAAATATTTGGACAACCTGAACCTAAGCCTGATACTGTCTGAAAGCATTTTTATTATCGTATTTTTCTCCCGCCTGCGGCGGAAGATAATTATGATAACCCTGAAAAATAGGCGGAGAAATACACGCAATTTATTTAAGCAGAAGGTTTGAGGTATAATTAAAAACACCGTCCGGGTCAACGGACGGCGAAGTAATTCTACTTTGTATCATTTGTTCTCTTTTTCAGCATATTCCCTTGGTTCTACAAACATAGTCTGCTGATTGACATAAATGACCATTCCGGGCTTTGAGCCCTGAGGCTTACTGACATACCTTATCCTTGTAAAATCAACAGGCACCTTTCCGGCTTCTCTTGCTTTACTGTTATATGCTGCCAGAGATGCTGCCACAAGCATAGTTGCGTCGTCAACCTCCCTGCCTTCCGTTACTATTACAGTATGCGAACCGGGGATATCCTTGGTATGGAACCAGATATCATTTTTGTCTGCCTGTCTGAGCGTAAGTCTGTCGTTCTGCTTATTATTCCTGCCGACTAAGATACGGAAGCCGCTGTCGGAGGTATATTCCTTCGGTGGAAGCGGTTTGTCAGCCTTTTGCTTTTTGCCGCCTCTTATCCTGAGATAGCCCTGTTCAACAAGCTCATTTCTGATCTCCTCAAGCTCTCTTGTATTTTCTGCTCTGCTTACTGCGTCAAGAACAGATGAAACATAATCAAGCTCGTTTTCAGCCTTTTCTATCTGCTCTCTGAGAACCTGCTCGGCGGTTTTAGCCTTCTGATAGCTTTTATAATACCTCTGCGCATTTGCAGCCGGGCTTATAGCCGGATCAAGCTTTATCTTTATAAGAGACATATTCTCATCGTAGAAATTTTCGACCTCGATCTCACTGCTGCCCCTCTCTATCCTGTACAGATTTGCCTGTATCAGGTCTCCGGAGATTCGTAGCCTTTCTCTGTCTGCACAGGTTTTCAGCTCTTCGGTTTGTATATATATCTTTTTAATAAGCCTGGAAGCAGCATTTGACAAAAGCTTATTCAGATCCTCTGATTTCGATCTGATGATCTCAGCGTTGTCTTTCTTTGCATAGTATATATCAAGCAGCTCGCTGAAGCTGTCGGTTTCCTTTACCGATCTTCCGCTGCCGTACTGCTGTATATGCTCAAATGTCAGATCTATCGGTTTTTTAGACTGATCTGTTATTATAAACGGCTCACCGCTGCATTCTCTTGCTGCTTTGATATCTCTTTTCAGAAAATAGGAAAGCCTTGTGCGCTTTTCCTCATCAAGAGAATCTGAAAAAACATCCGCTCCCCTGCCTGTCAGATATTCCAGTTCACGGCAGATTATGGGTGAAACACCCTGTATCACTGAAAGGAGAGCCTTTGAAAGCGGCTTTGACCCCGGAAGAGCTTCAACAGCTGAAATAATCTCGTCAGCGTCATGCTCAAGAACACAAAGCTTTGACTGCTTCGGCGGAAGCTCATATCTGATTCCCGGAAGAACAAGTCTTTGTGAGGACATTGATGCATCTACTCTTTTAACAGAGTCAATTATAATTCCGTTTTCATCTATAAATATGATATTGCTGTACTGTCCCATTATTTCAACTGCAAGACAAAGCTTTACAGTATCTCCCAGCTCATTTTTTCCTTCAAATTCAAGCATAAGCATACGCTCAAGCTCAGGCTGGGTCACTGCCCTGAGCCTTGCTCCGGACAGTCTTTTCCTCAGCAGCATACAAAGCATTGGCGGTACCTTCGGGTTTTCAGGCTTTACTGCTGTTATATTTATTCTCGGGCTGTTTGCTCTTGCTGATATGAGCAGAAGCTCACTGCCCTCTCTTGAACGCATGGACAGGACAAGCTGATCCTTTGTGGGCTGATATATCTTATCCACCTTGCTGTCGATCAGACGCTGCTCAAGCTCCTTTTTTATATGTCTTAAAAATATTCCGTCAAGTGCCATTTTTCCCTCCGCTGTTTAAGTGCTTATGATTATCAGTTATTCGCTTTGTAGTATATTATTTCTTCCCTGTCGTTTTCTGCTTTTATAAATTCTGTGTCCGGGAATTTCTCTGAAAACAGCATTGCAAGACGGTCAATTATCAGATCTTCACTACGGAAATGTCCCAGATCAAATACTGATATATTATTCTCCCGTGCAGCAAGTATCTCGTGATGCTTGATCTCTCCTGTCACAAAAGCATCAGCGCCTTCCTTTATAGCATCATATATACCTGAGCCTCCGGCACCGCAGGCTACCGAAACCTTTTTTATTCTGCCCTTTCTCTCAGTATACCTAAGCCCGCTGCAGCCGAGAGAGCAGCTTATTTTTTCTGCAAATTCAGCATCTGTAAGCTCCTGCTCAAGCTCTGCTGTGACAAAGCATTCCTCATTTGTATGTCCGATCAGCCTCAGCCCTATCGCACAGGCAAGCGTATCATTAACTCCGCCTTCACATATATCAAGATTTGTATGTGCCGAAATAACAGTGATTCCTGAGCGTATAAGCTTATACTGGAGACTGTCAGAGGATACTGCTCTGAGCGGTGAAAAAATAATCGGATGATGTGTGACAATAAGCGATATTCCCTTTTCCACTGCTTCGTTGATAATTTCAGATGTAATATCAAGTGCAAGCAAAGCCTTGTCTGCACAAATATCACTATCGCCGATCAGTATTCCCACATTGTCAAAGCTCATTGCTGTTTCAAAAGGCGCAAAGCTGTCTATGTAATCGTATATTTCCTTTGCTGTAACCATAATTCATTCTCCGTTTCGCTCTGACTGCTCAGAGCTTATTCTGTCAAATTCGTCTATGAGTGCTGAAAGCCTGTTAAAATCCTCTGTACCGATTTCGCAGCCCCTTATTTTCTTTTTAAGCTTTTCATTCACAACATAAATATATCTTTTCGCCTCGGGACTTTTATCATTATACAGTTCCCCGGCATACATATACCTGTCGTCACATTCACGTATCCTTCCGTCAAAGGCGCAAAGCATTACCGAGTAGGTTTTTTTGCAGGAAATGCACGCTTTTTCTCTTACGATCTCAAAGCCGCTCCTACACAGGAATTCCCTCAGCTCTTCTGCCCTTGTCATAGGCTGTAGTATCAGATGCTTTCCGCTGTCCCGCAGCCATGGCGCAGCTTCAATGATCCTTATGATAAGCTCGCTGCCCATGCCGGCAATTACTATATCATCGGCTTCATCAGGGCTGATCCTCTCAAGCCCATCGGACAAAACGGTTTTTATTCTGCTTTCAAGTCCGTTTCTTACAATATTCCCTTTTGCATTCTCAAGCGGACCCGGTCTGACATCTGCCGCAACAGCATTTTCTGTCTTTCCGCTTTTAACAAGATATACCGGAAGATATGCATGGTCTGTTCCGATATCCGCAACAGAAACGCCCTCCCTTACAAATTCTGCACAGAGTGCAAGTCTTTCGTCAAGCTTCAAATCCTACACCTCAAAATCTTCAATCGATTTACAAAATAAAAGCCGCAGAGTGTTTTCCTCTGCGGCACGCTCACTGAGATTACTGATTAGCTGCAATATGAGCATTAAGCTTGCTTACAAGCTCATCAGCGTCAACGCCGTGTACCATACAAGCCTGCTCAATTGTTTCACCTCTTGAAGCAGGACAGCCAAGGCAGTGCATTCCGATCTCAAAGAAAAGCGGTGCAGTTGTTGCATCGATATCAAGGATATCTCCAACGATAGTATCTTTAGTAATCTGAGCCATGATTCATTTTCCTTTCTCTTTTAAATATCGCAAAGCTCTGTATTTGACAGAACTAAAGGTATATCTATTATAATATCCTGAGTCTGATTTTTCAATACCAAATCGACAAAAAATATCATTTTATTTATGTGCTCCTGTTGACAGCTTCATTTCAAAAAGCATTTCTATCAGACTTTTCTTATATGGTATAAATTCTCCGCTGTCTATCATGGACATAATATCATCAATTTCCGCCCACTTTACAGCACTGACTTCTTCTGCCTGAAGCTTAAGCTTATGTATATCTACATCCATTTCCGTTATGTAATAATCATCAAAGCCGTTTGAAAAATTTATAGTAAATGACGGTCTCATTTTTTCCGCATTCATTTCAAGACCAAGCTCTTCTGAAAGCTCTCTGCAAACCCCCTGAAAGCTTGTCTCTCCGCTTACCACATGACCTCCGAGGGTTATATCCCATAGCCCTGCCCAGGTACTTTTATCATCCGTTCTGCGCTGAATGAGCATTTTTCCGTCACTTCCGAAAATTGCAAGATGTACAACCATTCTGTACATCCCTTCGGGTATGACCTGACCTCTTTGTATAGTCTGTCCTGTGAGCTGTCTGTCACAGTCAAACAAATCAAATATTTCCATTTTCTTCTCCTTTACTGATATTATCATTAAAATACCGCTCCGTCTGCTGGAGCGGTATTTATGATATTCATATTTTTTCAGCGATCTCGCCCTGCTTTTTATATATGCTGTTTGCAGGAACAGTACCTCTTACCATTGAAAGCGGATACACTGTCGAACCCCTGCCTATCACAGTGCCGGGATTCAGTACACTGTTGCATCCGACCTCAACATTATCTCCTACAATAGCTCCGAATTTTTTAAGCTCGGTGTTTATTCTGCCGTCGTCATCAGGTATGGTTACAATGCTTCTGTCAGATTTGAGATTAGAGGTTATTGCACCTGCTCCGAGATGTGCCTTATATCCGAGGATTGAATCTCCGATATAATTATAGTGCGGAACCTGTGCGCCTTCAAAAATTATGCAGTTTTTCAGCTCTGTCGAATTGCCTATCACACAGCCTCGTCCGACAATTGCACTGCCTCTGATGAAAGCACAGTGCCGTATTTCTGCGTCGGGGAAAATAATCAGTGGACCGCTCAGAAATGCTGTCGGTGCGACTTTTGCGCTTTTTGCGATCCAGATATTATCTCCTCTTTGTTCAAATTCGTCTTTATCAAGAGTCGGACCTAATGACATTATAAATTCCGAGATCTTCGGCAATGCCTCCCACGGATAGGTCAGTCCCTCAAAAATTTTTGCTGCACAGGTCTTTGAAAGATCAAGCAGCGCTTCGATCTTAAGATCATCCTTGTTCATTGGCTTATCCTCCGAATTAGATTATTATTGCCGGACACAGAAAAGATCAGACTGATCTGTGTACAGCTGTATCATAGCAGATGCTGTATTGCCTCTGCTTAGTTATGCATATCAGATAATAAAATCGTCCTCGCCGAATTCCTTGTAAAATGCCCACCTGTCATCATCAAAATGGCCGGCAAGGAATGTTACAGTCTTATTTTTCTTTTCAACAGCATATTCGGAAAAGCTGTATGGCTTATTTGTATCAGGCTGAAGTACAATATCGCATCTGCCGCTTGATCTCCATTTTTCTGCAAATACGTTTATTCCCTCAATACAGAATCTTCTTCCGTCCGAGCTTCCGAGATATGTATATTTTCTCATATTAATCCCCTTTTTTCAATATACGATATAATAACTCCGGCAGTATTCTCTATTCCCAGCTTTCCGCTGTTGATGCACAGGTCATAGTTTGAGGGATCGCCCCATATGCGGTCAGAATAATAGTTATAATAATCAGCTCTGGATTTATCCGTTCTGTTAATTACAGAACGTACCTTTTCATCAGGAATACGATAAACCTCCTTTGCATATTTAATTCTGTCCTCCATATCTGCATATATAAACAGCTTGATACAGTCACTTCTGTTTCTCAGAATATAATCGCTGCATCTGCCGACTATTACACAAGGCTCAGATGATACCTTTTTAATAATATCATGCTGAATAAGAAAAAGCTTGTCGTTTATAGGTATCTGCGGGTCAATATGAAAGGTGCTGTCAAATGTCGCAGCAGCTCCGAGAGATAAGGCATATAAAAGGCTGTTTGTAGCTTTTTCATCAACCGAACGAACCACCTCGGGGTCTATACCGCTTTCCTTTGCTGCCATAGTAATCAGTTTTTTATCATAAAACGGCATACCAAGCTTATCGGCAATTTTCTTTCCGATCTTTCTTCCGCCGCTTCCGAACTGTCGTGCAATTGTAACAACCATATCCGTACCTCCCGTCAAAATTTATCATTCATACAAGGACAGATGCAGCAGACTAAACATAGTCATGAGCAATACAGTGATTCCTTAATATATTTTATCACGTTTTTGATTAAATTTAAACAGTTTTTCTTTTTTTTTATAATTTTTTATACATTTTAATAAAACAGAATAAAACACAGTTGTAATTTTATTGTTGCTGTTTTGTTGTTGACATTATTATACAATAAATATATCATTTATATATGATAATTAACTCAGCTGAGCGTAAAGTGTATGTGCTATGGCATTTCAGAAAAAAATGTGAAGAATATGACTATTATCCGAATGAATAAAAGCTCTGTTTTTTACAATCAGCTAAACAAGGATTAGCCGATTGTAAAGTGGCGAAAGGTCGTCTGCCCGCCGCAGGCGCCCGTAGGAAGTGCCCCAGGGGTGTGGGCGGACACCTCGCCAAAGCCCGAAAAACTTTGAAAAGCGGAGAAAAATGTAAAATTGCAAATACAAAAATCCGCATGAACAGATGATTTTTAGACTTTTACAATCAGCTAAAACAAGAATTAGCCGATTGTAATAGTCATTTTCTGCGCCGTCGGCGTAGAAAATGACGGATGGCGGCGGAGAAAAATTGTAAATTACAATACTGCTCATCCGCATAAATAAAGGCTTTTTTTGATTTTACAATCAGCTAAAAACAAGAATAATAAGGAGAAAAAATTGAAAATATATAAAAAGCTTCTGGCATTTGTTCTTACACTTGTTTTATGCACCGGATTTTTCGGATGCTCGAAAAAAAACAATGCTCCTGAAAACAGAACAATAAACTATAATATATCCTATGAACCCGATACGCTTGACCCACAGATAGCTGATGATGAGCCTTCAAGACTTATTATACTTAATATATTTGAAGGTCTCGTCCGTCTTGACAAAAATGATAATATTTCCCCGGGTGCTGCTGAAAGCTGGGATGTAAGCGACGATCTGCTGACATATACGTTCAGACTCAGAGACGGACTTAAATGGAGTGACGGTTCTTCTCTGACAGCCGAGGATTTCAGATACGGTATACTGCGCTCCCTTTCGCCGCAGACAGGTTCGTCTACCTCCGGCAAGCTGTTCAGCATTAAAAATGCAGAGGATTATCATAGCGGAAAGGTTAGTGATAAAGAAACCGGGATCACCATAAAAGACAAAAGGACTCTTGAGATCATCCTCGATCATCCTGACTCTGAGCTGCTCTATACACTGACAACACCTCCGGCAATGCCCTGCAGCAGGTCATTTTTTGAAGCCTCCGGAGGTCAGTATGGTCGTACAGATGAAAAGATACTGTGCAACGGTGCTTTTACGCTGGAAAAAAACAACTGGGTGGAAAATAAATATATTTACCTGTCTAAAAACTCCAATTACAACGGAAAAAACAAGCCTGTGCCGGCAGGCGTAAATCTTACAATAGGCAAGGATTTCAATGATCTGTGCGAAGCAATAAACAACGGTGAAACAGACTGCGGAATCATCAATACTGATAAAGTAGCAAAGGCAAATGAATATTCAATGCATCTGGAAAGCTTCCCGGATAAGCTCTGGGGTATTTCCTTCAACACAGGAAATGATATACTTAAAAATCTGAAAATACGCAGCAGTCTTCTTTCTTGCCTCGATAAGTCATATATTATGAAGGATATCCCGGAAAACTGCGATCAGACAAATACTATCATACCGGAATTCACCAAGATCGATGGAAAAAGCTTCAGAGAGATCGCCGGGGATATTACATTTGACCCAGTCAAGGATACAGATAAGACTCTGAAGCAGGGACTAAGTGAGCTTGATGTTTTAGTAATGCCTAATCTGACGATCCTCTGTCCTGAAAATCAGCAGGATCAGGCATTTGTCAATGATCTGATTGAAACCTGGAATAAGCTTACAGGAACATATTTCAATAAAAAGCCTGTATCGGAAAATGAACTGAAAAGCAGGATTCAAAGCGGAAGCTTTCAGATTGCTATCTGCCCGATTGATGTCAGCGAAAACGACCCTGTAAGCATCGTTGCAGGCTTTTCCTCCGACAGCAAATACAATCCGTCAGCACTTGAATCTGATGAATTCGATTCAATTATAAATGATATCCGTAAAAATGATGGGAGTGAAGCTGTAGCCCTGCTAAAAAACGCCGAAAGCTTTATTTTTGAAAATGCTGTATTTTATCCGCTTTATACTGAATATAAATATTGTGCAAGCGCTAAAAATATTACCGGTATTATTTTCAGACAATCCGGTACTGAAATAGATTTTTTTAACGCTACCAAGAAGGAGGAATAAAAGCTGACTTGCTTTTTTCCTGACCCCGGGCAGTATGACGCTGGCGGCACGCCGGCGGTGCTCATGCAAGAATTGACTTTTGCGGAATTATGTTGTATATTTTAATTAATGAGCAGGTACTGATCTTTTTTCCATTCAGACCGTGCAAAAAGTCGCAAAGTCCGTTAAAAAATGGTATAATATTGATATAAAGCCAAACGGAGGAACGAAAGTATGGAATACAAGGAAGCAA
>CACWVH010000019.1 GCA_902764235.1 uncultured Ruminococcus sp. | reverse complement strand
AAAAAACGATTTAATTCAATTTCACGGATTCAGGTTATAGTCAATACTGATATAATTACTACAATGAATTTGTGCAAAGACTATAGACTTGTACAGTAATTTTACACATAGTCCATACCGGCGTGCCTCTGCTGTCGCGACGCGCTATCGCTTCACTACGTTTCGCTCTGTGTTCAGAGCTTCCGCATTTATTCCCGCAGCTCTGATTTTTTCTGACCAATATTTTTATGTTTGCTATCTCAAGTTTACAGTATTATGTTTTGTCAATTATAAATCTACACTTATTACGTGGGTGGGGTGTCTCCGGTGGTAATACAGGGATTTGTTTTATGCAGACTGATATAGTTAATTACTTTTCGTCAGTAAGACCGAGCAGATAATCTGTTGAGATATGATAAAATCTGGCGATCTTTATAATATGGCTTGCTTTTATTTCATTTATCCCGGCTTCATATCTTCGGTATTGTTCACGTTTCAGACCGAGAGCATTTGCGACCTGTTCCTGAGTGAGATCATTATCCTCCCGAAGTTCCCTTAACCGTTCTGTATAGTACATTAAAATCACCTGAAAAATTATTACCATTAATTATTATTTACCATATATTTGTTAATAATACTTGAAAAAGGAACAGAAGTGTAGTATAATATAGCGAGATGGAACAGAAGTGTAGCAAAGTTTCATTTTACTTATTATTATGAAAGGCGATGATTTTTTTGAAATCAGAATTGACAAAAAGATTTGGTTCGGCAGCTCTTGCGCTTGCAGTATTTGCAGGCGGAGCAGCAGCGGTGCTGCCGATGACAGCACAAGAGTCCGGCATTGAAGCTCAGGCAGCAAGCTCTGAAAGAGACTTTTACACAGAGGAAAATGATGATGGCACATTGACAGTAATAGGTTACAAGGGTACATCAGGAGTGGCGAATATACCTTCTTCGATTTTTGGTCAGAGGGTAACTAAGGTCGGAAGTATAAGTTATGAAGGAAAAGATTTTAAATCAGCAACAAGTGTTGTTATTCCAAGCAGTGTTACTGAGATAAAGGACAGTGCTTTTTACGAATGTACTTCTTTAAAAAGTGTAACAATACCTGATTCCGTTAAAGTACTTGGTGATAGTATTTTTAGCGGATGTACTTTACTCACTACAGTAAGACTTCCTAATAAACCGGATCTTAGTGGTTATTCCCCCTCAGAATCTATGTTCAATGATTGTACTTCACTTAAATCTCTCTCTATACCTAACGGCTGGACATTAATACCTGATTATATGTTTAAGGGTTGTACGGGTCTAACAAGTGTTACAATTCCAAATTCTGTAAAGAAAATCGGCTGTACATGGGGACATTCATTTGAAGGATGCAGCAGTCTGACATCAATTAGTATTCCGGACAGTGTTACGGAAATTGACGATTGGGGATCAGCGTTCCGAGACTGTACTTCCTTGAAATCGGTCAGGCTTTCAAATAATTTAACTGATATTCCACAATATACATTTGTGAATTGTTCGTCTATTACGGAGTTAACAATTCCTAATAAAGTAACTTCCATTGGTAGAAAAGCTTTTGGAGGATGTACTTCTTTAAAGAAAATTACTATTCCTGCATCTGTAACAAAAATCGATGATGAGGCATTCGATTCTGAGTCATATCCGTATGTATTCTCTGCGTCCGATCTTGTGATTTATGGCAAAAAGAATTCCGCAGCAGATAAGTTTGCAAATAATCATGATATCCCCTTCAAGGCAATCATAGATGCAACCGGAATTGTGCTCAACACCTCCGGTATATCACTCAATGCCAAGGAAACCTATCAGCTGAAAGCAACAATAAAGCCGGCAGATACCACAGTCAATACAGTAACATGGAAAAGCTCAAATACAAAGGTTGCGACAGTAACAAGTTCAGGTAAGGTAACGGCAGTGAATTCCGGTACAGCAGATATCACCGGAACAACCTCAAACGGCAAGACAGCTAAATGTTCGGTAACAGTATACGGCTCACCCACAAGCCTTAGTCTCAGCAGCTCACAGATGTCCCTGGGTCTTAATGAAACAACAAAGCTCACCGCAAAGGTCGGACCGCAGTATGCAAAGGACAAGAGTGTAAAATGGAGAACATCAAATTCAAAGGTACTCACAGTTGACCAGAAGGGCAATGTCAAGGCAAAGGGCAAGGGCACAGCATGGATAACCGCAAGAACAGTAAACGGCATTGAAAAATCCTGCAAGATCACAGTAAAGAACGCTCCGTCAAGCGTTAAGCTGCCGAATGCAGTGCTTACCCTCGGAGTCGGCGAGACCTATAAGCTCGGCGCAATAATCCCCGACAACTCAGCCGCAGCATCAAGAACCTTCCGCACAAGCAACAGCTCAGTCGTCAAAATGACAAAGACCAACTGGGAAGGTCAGTTCAAGGCAATGAAAACAGGCACAGCATATGTAACAGTAAGACTGTATAACGGCAAGGAAGCAAGCTGTAAGGTAACAGTAAAAAAAGCTCCCGCCTCCGTTAACCTCAATAAGACAAACATAACAATGAAGGTCGGTCAGACGGGCTCACTCAGCGCAGTTATCAGCCCCTCTGATGCAGGCTGTGCAACAAGAACCTTCCGCACAAGTAATGCAAGCATAGTTAAAATGACAAAGACCAACTGGACAGGTCAGTTCAAGGCAGTGAAGAAGGGCGTAGCATGGGTAACAGTACGCACCTATAACGGCAAGGAAAAATCCTGCAAGATCACTGTAGTATAAAAGTAAATAAACCGGCATAAACAAAACGGACACGATCTGACTCGTGTCCGTTTTGCCTATACATTTTTTTGATGGAAAGGAGACTGCTTTTTATTAAAAAACTGATTTCCATTTCAAAGCATACTAATATTCAATTATAAGAAATAAAGTTTCGCTCAAGCCTTTTCAAAGGCTTGCAGTTTCCAAAGGCAGAGCCTTTGGTCAGTGGTTCGGGGGCTTAAAGCCACCGATTTCTCATCGCCAGAGGGCAAAAAAGGAGTCCGTCTGTGCGGACTCCCTGTGTTTTGTTATGTTGTCAGTCTGCGTTAGCCTTTGCGATCTCGTCTATCTGATCTCTGATGCGCAGGAATGCGTCTGTAACCACCGGATCGAATTTTTTGCCACGCTGCTCCACAATGTTGTCAAAAACGACTGATGTCGGCAGTGCTGCCTTGTAGCTTCGCTTTGCAACAAGTGCGTCAAAGTAATCGGCAATCGTCATTATCCTTGCACAAAGCGGTATCTCATCTCCTGCAATGCCATAAGGATAGCCGGAGCCGTCCCAGCATTCATGGTGATACAGTGCTACGGATTTTGCGACCTTGAGGAATCCTTCGTTTTCAATATCACTCATAGCTTCCTCAATGATCTCCTTGCCGTTGATGGTATGCATCTGTATTTTCTGAAATTCTGTCTGCGTCAGTCTGCCTGCCTTGGTCAGGATAGCGTCGGGGATCGTGATCTTTCCGATATCATGCAAAGGCGCGGAAAGCATTGTATCATGCATATATTCATCGTCAAGTATATCTGGAAAATCTCCGTTGTTTTTAAGCTCCTTTACAAGAGCTTCAACATAAAGACTTGTACGCTTGACGTGCTTTCCGGTGCTGCCGTCACGGGCTTCAATGATATTCGCAAAGCTGATAATGATCTGGTTCTGCATTTTTTCGATCTCGTTGACCTTTTCATTCACGCTTGTGTCAAGCTCGCTTCGCTTTTCGTCAAGTGAAACAACAAGACGACTGATGAAAACGGCAGTTACAAGAAAACTGATGATACAGTTTATGATAATCAGACCGGTATTCAGCCAGCTGCGCAGATTATATATAGGCTGATAATCTATGAAGAATACCACAAGATATATAAAGGTCACCGATGCAAGAGCGATCATTATGTTTCTCAGTACAGTATATACCTTACCCTTTTTTCTGATGAATACTGACAGGAACATCAGCGGAATAAGCAGATAATGGAATCCGGGCGAAAGTCCGAAAAATCTTACCGTGCATATCTGGTGCAGATAGATCTCAAGCGCAGACAGCAGAGCACAGAATATCCACGAACCCTTGACCCTCTTGAGGATTATGACGAAGGCTGTATAAAGCACAACACAAACACCGTCAAGTGCGACCATAAGCGGTATTTTCAGATATGAGAACACACCCATGTATGCGCCGTGAAGAAGCAGACAGGATAGGAAAAAGATGTTCAGAGGTGCGCTGAAATATGCATAATCCGAAGCATCCTTGTCATCATTATATGTAGGTGTGCCAGTGAAAAAGTCAAGCAATTTGCTCTGGGTATTATTTTTTGACATGGCGATTTCCGCCTTTCCGAATTTTATTTTCAGCAACTATGTAGCAGGCTGTAACGAAACAGCCGTATATAATGCCGCTTACAGGGGAAATGCCTTCAGAATTCCGGAAAACGTATGACGCAAGGCGGTATTTTTTTGAAAGCTGAAGCTTTTTCCTGTATCAGCATAATTTAACTAATTATACTATAAATTTCTATTTTTTTCAATAGGTATTATATTTTTTTATACAATTTGTATAATATAAAATTTTTCAGAGAAAATAACAGGTCTCACATGATGCCACCGGCTGAAAATGCTCCACCCACTTTTCACCACCACGGCAGAAAAAAATCCGTCATAATCGAAGCTTGCATGGCATTGATATCACAGGAATGGGAAAACTGTGCAATAATCAGGGTTTCGGATGTTTTTTAAAAAACAGAGATATTTCCGTAATATAAATATACAATCGGAATAATAAAAAAATGTGTCATATGCCTTGCATTTTTTGCTCTGTTGGGCTATAATGAATAAGAAAGTGGTGGAAGATGCAACAAAGTGGGGGATGCATGGTACGCATTCCCGTTATCTGTAAATCTGAGGTGCAGGATCATGTTAATTGGTAATTATCAACATAATATTGACCCAAAGGGTCGTGTGATAATGCCGGCGAAGTTCCGTGAGGAGCTTGGCGAGATCTTCTATGCAACAAAGGGAAAGGATAACACCATCACAGTTTTATCAAAACAGGCATGGGACGAGCTTGGCAAAAAGATCGCCGCAATGCCTTCATCGAAAACCGTACAGATCACCCGTTTTCTTTTTTCGAGCGCCGCCGAGCTGATACCTGACAAGCAGGGAAGAGTTCTTATCCCGCAGGCACTCAGAGAATATGCAGGTCTTGATAAGGACGTTGTGATAAACGGAACAGGCTCTAAGGTTGAGATCTGGGACGGAGCGGCATGGGATAAATATAACAGCAGTCTTTCAGGCGACGATGTTTACGATATGATGGACGAGCTGGAGCTTTGATGAGGTGAGTATATGGAATTTTCCCATAAACCTGTCATATTCGGGCAGACAATTGAAGTGCTTGATATAAAGCCGGATGGTATCTATCTTGACGGCACGGCAGGCGGCGGCGGACATTCATCGGGTATACTCGGACATCTCGGCAGCAGCGGACGCCTGATATGCGTAGATCAGGACCCTGATGCGATAAGCGTTCTCGGACAGCGTTTCGGCGATGATGACAGAGTGACTGTTGTAAAATCAAATTTTTCCGAAATACCCTCGATAATCAGGGAGCTTGGAATAGCATCTCTTGACGGTGTTCTGCTGGATATCGGAGTTTCCTCACATCAGCTTGACTGTGCTGAAAGAGGCTTTTCCTATCATAATGACGCACCGCTTGACATGAGGATGAGCCAGAGCGGTACCACCGCAGCAGAGCTTGTCAACACGCTGAGCTTCGGAGAGCTTGCAAGGATACTGACGGTTTACGGCGAAGAAAAATTCGCCAAAAGCATCGCAAGAGCAATCGAGCGTGAGCGTCAGGTGACGCCGATAGAGACTACGGTACAGCTTGCTGAGATCGTAAAGTCGGCATATCCTCCCTCGAAAAGACATGACAAGCATCCTGCAAGAAAGACCTTTCAGGCGCTTCGCATAGCAGTCAACGGTGAGCTTACAAGACTCAGCAGCGGACTTGACGGAGCTTTTTCTTCATTAAAGCCCGGCGGACGGCTTGCTGTAATAACCTTCCATTCTCTTGAGGACAGGATGGTCAAGCAGAGAATGAATAAATGGTGCAGCGGATGTGTCTGTCCAAAGGATTTTCCGGTCTGCGTATGCGGCAGAAAGCCCGCAGGAAGGCTTGTGACAAAAAAGCCGGTGGGTGCAGATGCTCAGGAGCTTGAGGATAATCCGAGAAGCAGAAGCGCAAAGCTGAGATGTATTGAAAGAATCGGAGAAATGATATATAATGATTGAATTTTAAAATAGCTTTTTGCAGCGGCTCAGCGAAAAAAGGCGCTGATGCTGTGAAGGATATATGGTTGTTATAAATGAAATTTTTGCATAATGAGAATTATGCACCCGGCTTTGCCGGCGGAAGGGGAAACTATTGATGGCAGGTGAAAGAAGAACAGAGGCATATGATCTCAATCTGCTTGAGGCAGTTGATATGGAAATGTCAAGTGCTGATAAAAAATCAAAAAAGAAAAAGAAAAGCGGTCAGATCATCAGCATCAGCCACGGTTCATCAGCCAAGGCTCAGAGAAGAAAGCGCAACCCTGTAATGATAATTACAGTCGGCTTTCTTACACTGATAGTGGCGACCGTTGCGATTCTTCTTGTTCATTTCAACGCTCAGCTCAATGAGATAAACGAAATGATAAATAACCAGGAAGAGGTGCTTACAGAGCTTCAGAATAAGGAGGCTCAGTATAAGCTTACAATAGAAAGCAAGCTTACAGACGATTTTGTAAAGCAGTACGCAGAAACAAAGCTCAATATGGTTCCGGCGAAAAATGCGCAGAAACGGTTTATCTCACTGTCTGACGGAGACAAGGGAGAGGTCGTTGACGACAAAGGCTCGGATAATATCTTCAGATCTATATTTGAAGCCTTTGGAATGTGATAGCAGATACTGCGGCTTTGTAATTACAGGAATGATCTTACAGCTTCTTGCTTTATAAGTATAATGGATATGTTGTCAGCATATTATTTACAGGGCTGTTTAAACGATCAAATGACGGAAAAGTTTTTTCCGGACAGGAATAAAGTATGCGGACAGACCGCATAGCACCGAAGGGGCTGATGTAATGCTGCTCTTTTGGTGCAGTTTTTACATTAATTCCGGCTCATGGTGCTGATTCGGGGAGGGTGAGAGAATGGCAAAAAAGGGTGCTGCTGCAAAGCTGTGGCAAAGATCTACAATATTGATGCTGATAATAATATTACTCGGCTTCGGCACGGTTTTTGCGAGACTTTTTTATCTCCAGGTGTATCAGGCAGAGGAATTGCAGCAAAGAGCTGTTGAACAGCAGCTTCACGATACGACTGTATCAGCTAAAAGAGGAAGTATCTATGATAAAAACGGGAATATCCTTGCTCAGAGCATAACTGTATGGAATGTTGTCCTTGCACCTGCTAACTTCAAGAAGGATGATGATGCAAGCCGCAGGATCGTTGCAAAGGGACTTGCAAACATTCTTGAAATGGACGAGGATGAGATATTTAAAAAGACACATGAAAATTCATACTATGTTGTCCTGAAAAATAAGGTAGAAACCAAGATAAAGAATAAGATACTTGCCTTTGAGAGCAAAATATACAAGGAAAACAAGATCAGCGGCGTCATAAACCTCATTGAGGATTATAAAAGATATTATACCCATGATGACTTTGCAGGCTCGATCCTTGGTTTTGTCGGCTCTGACGGACAGGGTCTTGAGGGAGTAGAATATCAGTATGACGATGAGCTTAACGGCAATACCGGACGTATTGTCATCGCTCAGGATGCACATAATCAGCCGCTGCCATATCAGTATGAGCAGAAGGTGGAGGCATCTGACGGTTCTGATGTAGTGCTTACAATAGATGAAAATATCCAGGGCATAATGGAAAAATATGTCAAGGAAACAATAAAAGAATTCAATGTATCAAATCGCGGCTGTGCTATTATGATGAATGTCAAGACAGGCGCAATACTGGGATTTGCCTGTGAAGGCTCCTTCAATCCGAACGATCCCTTTGAGATATCGGATGAAAATACACGCAAGGAGATCGAAGCTTTGCCGGAGGATAAAAAAGGAGAGGCAGAATCAAAGGCGCTCAATAAGCAGTGGAGAAACAAGGGTATAAGTGACACATATGTTCCGGGTTCGGTATTCAAAATGGTAACAGCCTCTGCGGTACTCAGCGAGGGTCTTGTTACAGATAATACCACCTTCCACTGTGAAGGAAAATACGCACCCTATGAGGGTGCTGACCCTATTACCTGTTGGGACAGCGCAGGACATGGCATACAGAGCCTTGAACAGGCACTCTGCAATTCCTGTAACCCTGCTTTCATGCAGATGGGTATGGATCTTCTGGGCAGAGAAAAATTCTACAATTACTATGTAGGCTTCGGCTTTTCCGAAAAAACCGGAATTGATCTTCCCGGTGAAAGTGAGGATGTATTCTTCAATAAAAAGGATCAGACGGCAGGAATGGATCTGATGGACCTTGCGGTTGCATCCTTCGGTCAGAACTTCAAGATCACTCCTATACAGATGGTAACAGCCTGTGCTGCGATCGCAAACAAGGGCAAGCTTATGCAGCCTTATGTGGTACAGCAGGTTGTTGATTCAAAGGGAAATGTAGTCAAGAATACAGAGCCTGAGGTAAAGCGTCAGGTAATAAGCGAAAGCGTTGCAAAGCAGATGTGCTCTATTCTTGAGAAAAATGCGCGCTCCGGCGGTGCTACAAACGGTTATGTTGCAGGCTACCGCATCGGCGGAAAGACAGGTACATCACAGAAGATCGTGGATGAGGAGGGTAATCAGACAAATGACTATATCGCTTCCTTCTGCGGTATCGCACCCTGTGATGATCCGGAAATAGCACTTCTCTGCTATTTTGATACACCTGATCCGGAAATAAACTACTATGGTTCAGCAGTTGCAGGACCATGCTTCAGAAATATAATGAGTGAAGTGCTTCCTTATCTCGGAGTTGAAAAGGTTTATGCACAGGATGAAATGACTCAGGTCGAAACTGCAATAAAGGATTATGCAGGAATGACCGTCGCACAGGCTCAGAGTGAGCTTGAAAAGCTGAATCTTAATGTTCAGATCGCAGGAAGCGGAGATAAGGTAGTAGCTCAGAATCCCCAGGCATATTCAAATGTGCCGAGTCAGGGAACAGTTGTCTTGTATACTGATGAAGAAAGCAGATCCCAGAATAAGGTAGTAGTGCCTGATTTCACGGGCTGCAGTATCAGTGATGTGAATTATCTTGCGTCAACACATAATCTTAATCTTACTATAATGGGTTCCTCGTCCGAATATACGGCATCCTATGCTAAATCACAGGATATACCGGCAGGAAAAGAGGTAGAACCCTATACGGTTGTCACGGTTGTATTCAATCAGGACAACAGTATAATGTAGTAATGAATAAAAGCAGCGAAGGAAGGTGCCCGGAATGACTAACCGAATAAAAACTGTACAGACCCCAAGACTTATAATGATAGATTGTAAGAATGGTGACAGGATTGCAGATATAGTGTCAGAAATACTGAACTTCTGTTCATATAATACCTGTATTGATGATTTCTCTCTCAACACGGATTTTATAATTGAAACTCCCCGGTTCAAGGGAGAACGTCCTGAAAATATCATTGCAGATACTATACTCTTTGACAGTGCTGATTATAAGGAGCCGGCAGAGGAATTCCGCAGCAGGGTGACATCCTATGAAAATGCAATGCAGCTTTACGGAGAGGATAATGAGGATATCATTACCTATTCGTCAGAGAACTACGGCGCAGATGTTGCCTGCAGGAATAAATCGGAGAAAAACGGTATCGCAGCATTCGATATCATCGGAAACGGTATACTCAGCAGAGTCAATATCATTAACGGCAAATATTCAGTCGATGAGGTGCTTGCCTGTACGGGAGTGCTTCTTGCGACCGGACTTCCGCTTGCTTCAATAATAAATTATTTTGAAGGCTGAAAAAAGGAAGCACTGAATAAAGCATGCTTTGAATTCCGCACCTGTCCTGCTGAAACGCAGGAAAAGTAAGTGCTTTCTTTAAAATAATACGAAATCAAAAAAACCGTGGCCTGATAAAGAAAAAGGTCATCGCAGAGAGATCTGCAGAAAGGTGGAACTCCAATGTCAGGAATATGGACGATAGTATCGGCAGTCACATCCTTCGCAATTGCCGGGCTGCTCGGAATATGGCTTGTACCGTTTCTTCAGAAAAAGCATTTCGGACAGACAATACTCGAGGAAGGACCAAAATGGCATAAGGGCAAGCAGGGAACTCCCACAATGGGCGGCTTCATGTTCATTGCCGCAAGTATTGCTGCGACTCTTATCTGCGTGATACTTTTTCATCTTACAGGCACGGATTCAAGGGGTATAGCACCCGAAACTCCCTTGCAGAGTGTGAAGATATATGCCGGGCTTTTCATGGCAGCAGCCTATGGCGCCATAGGCTTTATCGACGATTATGTAAAGGTCGCAAAAAAACGAAATCTCGGTCTTACACCGAAGCAGAAGCTTGTTCTTCAGTTTGCGGTGGCGGCAGCCTACCTTTTTACACTGTATCTGTTCGGTGAAAAAACAGATACCTATATCCCGTTCCACGGAATGCTGGATATCGGGATACTTTATTATCCGATTTCTGCAATACTTATAGTCGGAATCGTAAATGCAGTTAACCTTACAGACGGCATAGACGGTCTTGACGGTTCAGTCACCTTCTTTGCAGGTGTATTTGTAATGCTGATGGCAGGCTATACCGCAAGAACAGGTCTTTCGATCATGTCGGCTGCGATCTCCGGCGGATGCCTCGGTTTTCTGATCTGGAACTTCAACCCGGCAAAAACCTTCATGGGAGATACAGGCTCGCTTTATCTCGGCGGATATCTCTGTGCACTTCTGTTCGGCCTTGATATGGAGCTTTTCCTTATCCCGGTGTGCCTTGTGTATATAATTGAAATGTTCTCTGTTATCCTTCAGGTGACATATTTCAAGCTGACTCACGGAAAAAGACTTTTCAAAATGAGTCCGATACATCATCACTTTGAAATGTGCGGCTGGTCAGAGGTCAAAATAGTAGTAGTATTCAGTATAGTAGAAGCAGTCTGCGGAGCAGGTTCATTGTTCCTTCTGCTTGGAAATGGCAAGTCGTTCTGAAAAGATGCCGGAAATTGATCTGTTTTTCGGAGACAACGGTGTGCAGAATGACGGAAAATCTAATAAGTAAGAGCCGAAAATAAGCTTTGATGCGGTTTTGGACTGGAATAAAGACATAATCACTATTGCAACGGGCGGATAATTATGTTATTATAATAATTACTGCAAATGGATATCTGCACGGAACACAGCGTGATGCGCTGATGCGGAACAGGTATTTTACATGATGTCTGAAGCCTTTTGAAAAGCTTATCAACGGATTTTCAGACAGACCGGCAATGCAGACAGCCGGTCATTGTTGTTATGAGGAAGAAAAGGAGTGAAAGATATGCCGGGCGGATCATCACCTGCCAGAAAACTGCCTCCGCACAGACCTGAACGGTCTCCGGGCAGTGAAAAGAACAGAGTCTCTCAGATCGACGGCGGAAAAAACGCCAGACCGGTCAAAAGCAGACTCAAGCTGTTTTCCATCCGACTTGGAATAGATATGACATTCTTTTTTCTTGTCATAGTTCTTGTAATAATCGGAGTAATAATGATGTATTCAGCGAGCTATCCGGCTGCGCTGAGATATGAGGACAAAAGCTATTATTATCTTGAAAAGCAGGCTATCTTTGCAGCAGTGGGTATTGCTGTAATGATAGGAATATCATATTTTGATTATCATCATCTGCATCTTCTTGCGCCGGTGTTTTATGTTATTGCGCTTTTGCTTCTTATTATAGTTTTGTTCATGCCCGGAAACCCGAAGCGATGGATCTCTCTGGGAGATTTCGGATTTCAGGCGTCAGAGATCGCAAAATTCGCATTGATACTGGGAATAGCCGACTGGTCGTCGAAGCATTTCCGGGAAATGCATACATTTAAAATGGGTGTGCTCCCATGTGTACTGATGTACGCAATATATGCAGCACTTCTGGTGCTTGAACCACATTATTCGGGTGTTGTTATCGTAACTCTTCTTACAGCCGTAATGATGTTCATCGGCGGAATAAGAAAAAGGTATTTCGTTATCGCCGGAGTATTGATAGCAGGCGCAATACTTCTGCTTGTTGTCACAGATAAGCTGGGCTATGCAATGCAGAGACTTGACGGCTGGGGTCAGGCGCTTAATTATACGACTCAGGAAATGTGGGATAATACCTATCAGACAAGAAATTCCCTTTATGCTATCGGCTCGGGCGGAGTCTGGGGTCTGGGTCTTGGTCAGTCAAGACAGAAATTCATGTATATCCCTGAGGCTCAGAATGACTTCGTTTTCGCTGTTGTATGTGAGGAGCTTGGTCTCGTGGGTGCAGTGCTTATTCTTTGCCTGTTCATACTCCTTGTGTGGAGGGGAATAACTATTTCAATGAGAGCAAAGGATCCCTTCGGATCAATGCTTGGAACGGGTCTTTCGGCCCAGATCGGAATACAGGCGATACTTAATATTCTTGTAATTACCGACTGGCTGCCCAATACAGGTATCAGTCTGCCGTTTTTCAGCTACGGCGGAACCTCGCTTATCATACTAATGGCTCAGATGGGAATAGTCCTGTCGATTTCAAGAACCTCTAATCTTGAAAAGGTTTAGACAAAAAAACGGCAGGTTGCGGTCAGATGCCCTGAGGAATAGCACGGATCAGGCTTTATGATACAGTGATATCTTTAGTTTGATTATATGAAATATTGAAATGAAATTCCGGTTTGTGCAGACCTTTCTGAAGATCTGATGAGGGCTGAGTCACCGGCATACTGCCGGAAAAACTAACGAATGGAGAGATAGGATATGAGAATAATTTTTGCCGGCGGCGGTACGGCAGGTCATATCAATCCTGCACTGGCGATCGCAGGCTACGTAAAGCAGCAGCAGCCGGATGCACAGATATTATATATCGGCTGTAAGGGCGGCATGGAGGAGAGACTTGTTCCTCAGGCAGGCTACGAATTCAAGGGAGTGATAGTTCAGGGCTTCAGAAGAAAGCTTACTCCCAAGGGACTTGCAGAAAATGTGGTAACTGTAAAAAAAGCAATCGGAGCCGAGATCGATGCTAAGGCTATAATAAAGGAATTCAAGCCGGATATATGCGTCGGAACAGGCGGTTATGTCAGCGGTCCGGTTATCAGGGCAGCGGCAAAGTTAGGTATTCCGACAGTAATACATGAGCAGAATGCCTTTCCGGGAATCACCAATAAAATGCTTGCTAAAAAAGCTGACAGGGTAATGCTTGCAATGCCGGCTGCAAAAAAGCATTTCAAGGCAGGCTGCCGCTTTGTTGAAACAGGCAACCCAGTCAGAGGTGAAATTCTGACGGTTGAAAAGGAAGCTGCAAGAAAAGAGCTGGGACTTGACGAAAGACCGGTAATACTGTCCTTCGGCGGCAGTCTCGGAGCAGATATCATAAACAGATCGCTTGCAGATATAATTGCAAGAAGTGCTTCTGACGGAAAATATCAGCATATCCATGCCTATGGTCAGTATGGAAAATGGTTTCCTGAGCTTCTCAGGGAAAAGGGTGCCGATATCGACAAGGCAGATAACCTGGATATCAGAGAATATATCAACAATATGCCTGTATGCCTGGCGGCTGCCGATGTGGTAGTGGCAAGAGCTGGCGCAATAACACTCAGTGAGATACAGGTCAAGGGCAAGCCCTCTGTGCTTATCCCTTCGCCGAATGTTGCTGAAAACCATCAGTATCATAATGCAATGGCACTTGTTGAGAAAAATGCTGCTGTAATGATAGAGGAAAAGGATCTTACAGCTGAAAAGCTTACCGAGGAAATAGACAAGCTGGCAAGCGATCCCGAAAGACTCCGGGTCTATTCGGAAAATGCAAAGAAAATGGCTGTGAATGATGCAGCAAAAAGAATTTACTCCGTAATTCAGGATGTCCTTGCCGAACGAAAGTAAGGAAAATAAAAATTTTACGGAAGGGATGATAAAATGGAAAAAAAGCCTTCCGGCGAAGACAGGAAAGTGAAACGCTCCGTCGATAAAAACGAAGCGACGAAAAGAACCCGGCAAAGCGGCAAAAGACCGTCTGATAAACCGGTGCAAAGTGGAAGGAGCAAGGCAACTCCTGCTCATCCGACACAATCAAGACAGAATGGCAGACCTGTTTCTCCGAAAAATAAGCGTCCCCCGGAAGCACCGGTCAGGGAAAAGAGTCAGAAAAATAATTCTGATTCCGGAAAAACAAAATATCGTCCTCCGAGAAAAGCAGATAAGAACAGACCGCCGGAGGAAACAACAGGCGGCAGACTCATAAAAAAAGCACCGGCAAAAAAGCGTCCTATGAAACAGCAGGAGGCAGACGATGCAGCTGAGGAGGTTCTCATCAAGGATCGTGGCGACGATCAGGATTATGATGCCCCTAAGCCCCTTGATCCGCCTAAAAAGCCAGACAGCCCGTATATAAGAAAGCTGAAGAAGATTCTTCTTGGTTTTGTGACAATAGTTGTTCTTCTGGGAATATGTACAGCCCTTTCTTTTACGGTTTTCTTCAAAATTGACGATATCACCGTTCAGGGAAAGACAAGGTATAAGTCAGATGATATTATCGCAGCCTCTGAGATCAGACTCGGAGATAATCTTCTTCTTTGCAATACAGCACAGGGCAGCGAAAGGATAAAGGATAAGTTTCCTTATATAGAGAATGTTACGATCGAAAAACAGCTTTTTAACCATATAAATATAAATGTCACTGAGGCAAAGCCGACTTCGATTATTGAAAGTGACGGAAAATATATAGTGCTGGGAAAAAGCGGAAAGATCATTGAAATAGACGATAAGAAGCTTTATGATGTTCCGGCGATTTTAGGAGCAAAGCTTGAGGATGTTAAGCTGTCCTCAACAATAAAATACAAGGACAGTAATCTGAAAAAATACCTTGACAGGGTAATAGAGGCGATCGGAACAAACGGTCTGAAGGATCTGATAATTACTGTCGATATTTCAAATACCTCAAATATCTCTTTGTTCAAGAAGAATGGATTCAAGATACTGATCGGTAATTTTGAAAATGTGGATTATAAGCTGAAAACAGCTGCTCATATTCTTGAAACGAGTGTTAAAGATAATATGCTCGGAACCCTTGATGTTTCTCTTGCGTCCAGCGACTTATCTCAAGATAACCGGCGATACAGAGGAGATCGCACGTAAAGCCGCTGAGGAAAAGAAAAAGAAGGAAGAGGCAGAAAATAAGAAAAAGGAGCAGCTGGAGGCTGAAAAGAAAAAAGCCGGGGAATCATCAGAAGAAACTCAGGAGAACGCTGATGAAACCGGAGATACTGTACCTGATGAAAATACAGACGACGGATTGTCTGAAAGCACAGAAATTACAGATGATCTGTACACCGGAGAAGACTATGATACCGGAATATATTCTGATGACGGTACCTTTGACTACGGTGAAGATTATACTGACGGCACAGCAGATGGGGATATCTATTCAGATTCAGCAGAAGACGGGACGGCTACACAACAGATGATATCTATTCCGGAGAGGATATATATTCAGATTCCGGATCAGACGATACAGCCGTGGATGACTATGCCGCAGATGACTATACCGCCGATGATCTGACAGCTGATTATACAGATGATACCGATTTATACGATCAGAATAATGATGATACGTATTACGGTGATGAATAATTATACTTGTGAAATTCAACAAAAACAGATGTTTGAATTTGTGCAGTAAGTTTAAGAATCATAAATAAAACGAAAATTTTGACTAATGTATTGAAATTATCCCTGAAAAGTGGTAAATTATTATTAGTTGTATTTTATTTGTCAAAATTATCTGCCATTAAGACGGCAAGATGTTTATTTGAAGGGAGTATAAATAATGCCTTACGAATTTGAAAATAATGAAATTGACAGTGTTGTACACATTAAAGTAGTAGGAGTCGGCGGAGGCGGCGGAAACGCTATTGATCGCATGATTGATTATGTAACAGGTGTTGAGTTTATTTCTATCAACACAGATCAGCAGGCACTTAACCGCTCTAAGGCTACGCTTAAAATGCAGATCGGCGAAAAGATCACTCACGGTAAGGGCGCAGGCTCAAAGCCAGAGGTAGGTCAGAAGGCAGCAGAGGAAAGCAGGGAGCAGATCGCTGAGGTCCTCAAGGATACAGATATGGTATTCATTACTGCCGGTATGGGCGGCGGCACCGGTACAGGCGCAGCTCCGATAGTTGCCGAGGTCGCAAAGGAAATGGGTATTCTTACTGTCGGCATTGTTACGACACCCTTCCTTTTTGAGGGCAAGAGAAGAATGGAGCAGGCTGAAAACGGTATTTCAAACCTCAAGCAGCACGTTGATTCTCTTATAGTTATCCCGAATGAAAGACTCAAGCATATCAGTGAGGAAAAGATCACTCTTCAGAATGCTTTCTTTGCAGCTGACGATGTTCTCCGTCAGGGCGTACAGAGCATTACTGATCTTATCGTAATTCCCGGTCTTGTTAACCTTGACTTTGCAGATGTTACATCTGTAATGAAGGATGCAGGCTATGCACTCATGGGTGTAGGCGTTGCTTCCGGCAAGGACAAGGCAAAGATTGCGGCTCAGAATGCTATTTCAAGTCCGCTTCTCGGCACATCTATTCAGGGTGCAAAGGGACTTATCGTAAATATCAAGGCTTCTCCGGATATCGGACTTGACGAGATCCAGGAGGCATCAACAATGATCTCAGAGCAGGCAGATGAAAATGCAATCATCATCTGGGGTGCAGCTCTTGATGAGGAGATGGAGGATGCTATCAGCGTTATCGTTATCGCTACCGGCTTCCCGACAACAGACAGTTATTCACCTGCTGCAAAGAAGGATGAGAAGAAGGCGCCGTCACCTTTCCAGTACGGCGCACCGGTAAGACAGGAGCCTAACCGTTTCGGCGGTGTATCAAGACCTCAGCCGCAGCCAAAGCCGCAGCCGAGCTATAATCCGTTTGCTCCGACACCTGCACCGCAGCCCCGTCAGGAGGAAGCACCTGTTTTCCCGAATGCGAATACAACAGTACCGCAGCAGACAAGCAGACCTGAGCCAAAGCCGCAGCCTTCATCAAGCGGTGATTCAGACGATTCATATATGGATATAATCTCACTTTTCAATAGTAAATAATATTTATGCCCACCGTTCAGAACCGGTGGGCATTTTTTGACAGGCAGTCTTTGTCAGCATGATCTTCTCAGAAATAAGCAAAACATGGGCAAAAATCAGTTCTGAGCATAGAGCGTAACGATGTGAAATCTAAGGAATCACTGATTAATTTATTAATCGGTGTTTGGGGTGTGGGGCGCAGCCCCACGTAGAGCCATCTTTGTCTGCCATTTAAACTCAAAACAATGTTTATTCAGTGTTTCCCTAACATTTCGCTTAATTGACATAACGTACAAAAAATGTATAATAATCATATAAAATATACAATATGAAAGGAGTCTTTTCAAATGGGATTAATGGACGATGTTAAAAATGCTGTAGGGGGTGCTTTTTCCGGGGCTGCAAAGGACGATAATGTGAAAAATCAGGTAAAATCAGCAGCTTCTGATGCGGCTGTAAAATTAACAGGCGATAAGGTTGACAAAAAGGTTGTTTCCGATACGGTAAATACAGTTGTCGATCAGGCAGCAAATTTCGTCAACAGCAAACAGGATGAAAAGAATAACTAATACTAATATTCGATAGAATACTTTAATATCTTTGGCGTTAAAATCCGCATAACTTCGTTGTCAATCCTCGGAATACATTACCAAAACTAAATTGACAGCGGAGGCACTCCGTCGCCTCGTTCTGCGAAATTTTCCGCTCAAATCTGATTAAAGCTTCTTATCGAAAATTAGTATAAACAGAAAAAGAACTCCCTTTTATAATGTGAAGGGAGTTCTTTCATTTTTTTCCGAGCTGTATACCAAAAGCTTACGGTTTGACTGTCTCTGTCAGATAAGCCTTCTTCCGTCACAATACTTGCAGATCAGCATATCGCCGCCTGCTTCTCTGAATATTCCGGGAAGATATTTTTCTGTGCTTGTGATACATTTAGGGTTCTTGCAGCCGAAGGGATGAGAGGGCATTATTCTTGCAGGATATTTTTTGTCACCCTTTTCCAGAAGCTTCATTATAAGAGCCATTCTGCCGTACATTCCGTAAACAGTCTGCTCAAAATATTTTGCCCTGTCGTCATAATCGACTTCCACATCTATTTCATCTACCCTTGGAAGGGGATGAAGTATCTTCATATTCTTTTTCGCTGTTCTTAGCTTTTCCTTGTCAAGGATGAAAACTCCGTGCTGCCTGTTGTATTCCTCAATGCTTGAAAAACGTTCTCTCTGAATTCTGGTCATATACAGTACATCAAGCTGCGGCATTGCATCTGCAAGACTCGGGATCTCCTTGTATGTACATTCGGAAGCGTTGATTATATCCTTGATGTACTGCGGTATTGTAAGCTCCGGGGTTGAGATAAGTATAAATCTGTTGCCCTTGAAGGTGGACATGGTTTTTATCAGAGAATGTACTGTCCTGCCGTTTTTCAGATCTCCGCAAAGTCCTATTGTCAGGTTGTCGAGTCTTCCCATTTCATTATGAAGTGTTACTACATCTGTAAGTGTCTGCGTAGGATGAAGATGTCCGCCGTCTCCTGCATTGACCACCGGAACCGGAGAATACATCGCAGCTGCTGCCGCAGTACCCTCAAGCGGATGACGGATCGCTATTATATCTGTATATCCTCCGACAACAGTTATTGTGTCCTTCAGGCTTTCACCCTTGGCGACGCTTGAATTCTGCGGATTAGCAAAGCCGATTATCGTACCTCCGAGCCGCAGCATTGCAGTCTGAAAGGACATCTGCGTCCTTGTTGACGGCTCATAGAAAAGGGTAGCAAGGATCCTTCCCCTGCAAACCTCTGCATAGTCAGCAGGCTTTTTTCGGATATCATCAGCAAGGCGGATAACAGCCATAAGCTCGTCGTGAGTCAGGTCTGTCAGATCAAGTACATTTCTCGTTTTCATTAATATCACCCGTTCCTTTCTTACTTTAAACAGTATACCATATTTTATATTCAAATGCAACCGGCACGCCGGCGGCGTCACGTCAATCTAATTCAGACATCAAAATGATACAAAGTTTAATAAGATGTCATTCTGAGCGTTAATCGAAGAATCTTGAAGTGACCTATGCACACTTTATCATGCCTGTCAGATGTAATTGATTAGAAAAACCGCACTTTAAGACCCTTCGGCAAGCTCAAGTGGGAACGCTGATTCTGAAAAGTAACAAAATAATTTCCAAATTAGATTGACGTGCGGCGGCGTTGGTGTAAAATAATTCTGGGACTTTTCAGAATTATTGTTTTTGCACACATTTTGGGATATGGCATAATAGAAGAACACATTCCGTGATTAATAAAAGTGTGTGTATGAAGAAAGTTTTTAAAGACAGAATTGACAGCGGAGGCACTCCGCCGGCGGCGCCGGTGGGGGGTTGATATTGTCGGGAGTTTGTGTTAAAATGTAAAGCATACGGCAGTGTGGACTGAAAAAGATGCTTCATATTGCTTCTTTCAGCTGATCTGAAGGTGTCGTGGATGCAGGTCAGTTGTTTTGTTTTAAATGATAAAGGAGGAAAAGGTTGTATGTCAGGACATTCAAAATGGAGTACGATTAAGAGGAAAAAGGAAAAGACCGATGGCGCAAGAGCTAAAGTTTTTACTAAAATAGGCAGAGAGCTTGCTGTTGCAGTCCGTGAGGGCGGCGGAGCAGATCCTTCCTCAAACTCAAAGCTCAGAGAGTGTATCGCAAAGGCAAAGGCTAATAATGTGCCTAATGAAAATATCGAGCGTATCATCAAGAAAGCAGCAGGCAGTGCAGATGGTGATAACTATGAGAATATCACATATGAAGGCTACGGTCCCTGCGGTATCGCTGTGATCGTTGAGACGCTTACAGATAACCGCAACCGTACAGCAGGTGATATCCGTCATTATTTTGATAAATTCGGCGGAAACCTGGGTACACAGGGCTGCGTGTCCTTCATGTTCAGTCAGAAGGGTCTTCTCGTTATTGAAAAAGAGGATAACGATGAGGATAAGGTAATGGAGGATGCACTTGAGGCAGGTGCAGCTGATTTCAATTCTGAAAGCGATGACGTATATGAGATCTATACAGAGCCGGAGGATTTCGGTGCGGTAATGGAGGCTCTTACAGAAAAGGGCTACGAATACGTATCAGCCGATGTATCAATGATCCCCTCGACCTATACAAAGATAGAGGATGAAGAAGCTGCTGTAAAGATGCAGAAGCTCCTTGATATACTTGAGGATAATGATGACGTACAGAACGTATACCATAACTGGGATATGCCTGAGACAGATGATGAGGACTGACATATCAGCAGGTCTGGTCAGATAAAAAATGCCATGGAAGCTTTACTGCTTTGAAAGCTTCCATGGCATTTTTGTTTTTGGTTATGCTGAGATTATCAGTCCTTGCGGTATTTGGTAGTGACCTGTGAATTCAGATCCACAAGATTTGTGTAGATGATCTCATAATCATTCATAATATGTACGCTTTCCTGTTTGTAAAGGGAATCATTGCCCGAATCTGCGGCTGTTTTAACAAGACTGTGCAGCTCACTGACATATCCGAGAGCATCCTTTGCATTTTTCTTTATCTCAGAGTCAAGCTCGTCATATTCTGACGGAGCCTCAAGCTTGAGCAGTCCGGAATAGATTTCTTCCAGATTTTCAAGTGTCTTTTGTGTCTGATCGGCATTTTCCTTTTTGCGGATATCAAGAGACTGCTGCTCTTTTTTCAGCCTTCTTGTATTGTTAACAGCCTCAAGCATATCTGATTTTACATTATCAACATATGACCTTATTTCCGGAGTGTCGATAGTACAGGCGGAAAATGAGAGTATTACAGCTGTCAGAATTAAAAATGACAGAACTGATTTAAAATTCATGCTTCTTTTCATATCAAGTAATCTCCTGTTTAAAGACCGTAAGCTGAAAGATCAAGGCTTCCATTGTAGGTATATATCTGCTCGAGGAGCTTTGCAGCCCTTCCTTTGTAATAATTCATAATAGCTGTATCGGCGCTGAGAAGTCCCTCTGTTCCTCCGGATTTTGCTTCCTCCATGAAACTGCTTTCTGTTTCGCCCAGACCCTGTGTCCACTGCTCCTGGGACTCACTCAGCTTTTCATTATCCTCTGAATCAAGCTCAGCGCTCAGCGCATCATAAACTGTACCTACCATAGCCTTCCATTTTTCAGCATAGCTTGAGGTTACAGTACGCATATCCTGTATAGAAACTGCATTTTTCAGTTCCTCGTTATAAGCAGAATCATAGGCGTTGTTTTTGAAGATATCATTGAATTCTTCATTGTCTGTAAATGTTACAGCTGTGTGGTAGTCCTCAACTATCTGTTCATCATCAAATTCATAGCCTTCGTTGCTTGCCTGTGCAGCTTCGGATTCTGTCATACTGACATAGGAGATCTCATTTCTGCTTTCCTGAGTATCTTCGTCATTTTCTGTATCGGATTCCTGATCGTTCTCTGAATCGCTTTCAGTGCTTTCTGAAACAGAATTGCTTTCATTGTCAGTATCTGACTCAGCTCCGGTGTTTTCCGGTGTATCTGCCGATTCGGTAACGGAGATATCACTGTTTTCTGAAACAGAGCTTTCTGTCGTGCTTTCCGGAGAGCTTTCTGTCGTGCTTTCCGGAGAGCTTTCTGTCGTGCTTTCCGGAGAGCTTTCAGGCGGAGTATTCGGGGAAAATACGCTGCATCCGCCTGCAGCAGCAGAAAAAGCAATCACAGAAGCTAAAAGTGCGGTCAATATAGTATATTTTTTCATTCTGAAACATCCTTTCACAGTCCGGTTACAAAACTGTTTTATCAGAAGCATTAAAGAAGCACAGGCTCCGATTTTTAGCAGTTTGTTTTAAAGCCCGGAAATTTATCATAAACAGCAGGGTTCTGTATATGTTTGTAGTATTATATTAGCACAAATATCCGATATTATCAACGGCAATTAATATAAAAAATTAATTGCCGGCGTGCCGCAGGGGTCGCACCGGCGTGCCGCCGGGGTCGCAATTAACGGCTTAGTCAGCCTGATAAAGATTTTTTCGGGCACCGCCATACTTATTCAGCTTGAACTGCAACAGAATAAAATACCTGTTGCCAACTATATTTTTACACTAACCTGAATCCGTGAAACTCATTATTGATTGTTCTGAAAAACCCAGAGATAATGCGTTGTTTTATGCATTTCAGGTTTTTAAGTTGTTCACGGGGACGGCGGCAGGCGTGCTGCGCACGCCTGCCGCCTGGCTGAAATGAAAACCCGGAAGGTTTAAAAAAAGATTTAATTCAATTTCACGGATTCAGGACTAACTTAATTTCCTGTCTTGTCTGTTCAGACAAGACAGGAATGGATCAGGCGATTAAGGGGACGGCGTCAGATGACTGTGCTGTCAAATTTGATACTTTTTTTCGCCTTTTTAATAAAAGCATTGTTATGATACCGAAAATGAATATTATTGATTGACAAAGCAGTCCGGGGAAACTATAATAATGATTGGTATAAAATCAGTAAAACAGCAGATGGGAATTAATTTTATCAGATCTTGAAAAGCAGCGGACAGCAGGCTGACCAGCTGCAGGAGATGTAAATATGACGATTTCTTTGTGCGTTATCGCATATAATGAAGAAAAAACTCTGACAAGGCTGTTTGAATGTATAACAGCCCAGAGCTTTGATAAAAAGAGTACGGAGCTTGTTTTTGTAGACAGCGCATCATCTGATGATACAAAAAAGCTCTTTCTTGATTTTGCAGAAAAACACCGCAGGGATTATCTTGATATCTCTGTGCTTGATAATCCCCGGAAAATACAGTCGGCAGGCTGGAACACGGCTATCAGTGCGGCATCCGGAGATGTAATAATACGTCTTGACGCTCATGCGTCTATACCGCCTGATTTTCTCAGCAAAAATGCACAGCTTATTTCAGAAGGCGAATATGTCTGCGGCGGAGCAAGACCAAATAATATTGACGACCCTACCCCGTGGAAGGAAACACTTCTTGCAGCGGAAGGCTCAATGTTCGGAAGCTCGATCGCATCATACAGACGCAGGGGAACAGGAAAACAATATGTAGGCTCTCTTTTCCATGCAGCATACCGCAGAGAGGTTTTTGCAAAGGCAGGGGGCTTTGATGTTTCTCTTGGCAGGACAGAGGACAATGAGCTTCATTACAGAATAAGACAAAACGGCTTTAAGATATGCCAGAGCGATGATATCATCTCTTATCAGAACGTCAGACCAACACTCGGACTTATGCTTTCGCAGAAATACGGAAACGGTAAATGGATCGGTCTGACAGTGGGGAAATGTCCCGGCTGTCTTTCGTTTTTTCATTTTGTGCCGTTCTGCTTTGTGCTTGCGATTTTTATCTGTCTGATAATGTATGTTTTATCCCTTGTGACAGGCTTATGGCTGCTTTCACTTCCGCTTTATGCGCTGGCAGCCGCATACCTTGCAGCTGATATGCTGATGACGGCTGCGGCGGTGATAACCTCAGAGCATAAAAACGTCACAATGCTGCTGCTGCCTTTTATTTTTCCCCTTCTTCATATTGTATACGGCTGGGGCACAGTGATCGGTTTTCTCAGCCTTCCGTCATGGAAAAAAAGCCTTGACGGCAGCGCAGAAAAAGAGATAGAACAGGTACGTCTTGCTGTTGCAGCAGGCGGAAACAGAGAATAAGAGATGTTGTGTCAGGCTCTTGGAAGAAATACAGGAAGATCAGTACTGGAGGTAAAACAATGGTAAATATTGTTACAAAAAGAAAAAGCAAGGCTGCGATATTTTTCGGTAAGCTGAAGGAATATATGACACAGATCCCGAGGGAGCATAAGGGCTTTATGAAGCAGACCTTCATGCTTGCAAAGGAGGATCTGCTCAAGACCTACAAGGGCGCAGTCATCGGACCGCTCTGGGCGCTTGTCAAACCGCTTTTCCAGCTTTTTGTATATTGGTTTGCTTTTTCCATACTCAGAGGTTCTGCGAACGGACATACTGAGATGGGTGTTGAATATTTTCTTTTCATCATGGCAGGCTTTGTACCCTGGTTCTTTATGAGCGATTGTATCGGCAGAGGCTCAAGGGCTATTGCTGACAACAGACAGTTTGTCAACAAGGTTTCCTTCCCGGTGTCCGTTATAATGACCTATACCACGCTGTCGAAATTCTATGTACACATTTTCCTGCTGTCGCTGTCATATCTTTATATTACGATCTTCGGCGGTATAGGTCCGAGTATATATAATCTTCAGCTTCTGGTTCTCATGCCGCTGATGTTCCTTTTCTTCTGGGCGCTTACATGGTCGCTTGCTCCGATGAGTGCATTCAGCAAGGATTATCTTAATTTCATCAATACAATTATATCAGGTCTTTTCTGGCTTTCTGCAATAGGCTACGATTCCTACCGTCTGGAAAATGATGTTATCAGAAATATCCTTATGTGCAACCCGCTGGCATATTTCGTCAATGCATACAGAAAAGCACTTATCTGCAACTGCTGGGTATGGGAGGCTCCCACTTATCCGGAAAAGCAGGCTGAGGCTATGCTCAATGCCGGCATACATCTGCATCCTCTCTGGGAAAATGCCATTATGCTTGCGGAGCTTGTGCTTGTGATCGGACTTGGTATTTATAATTATAACCGTCTGAGGAAGGATCTTCCGGACGTTCTGTAATAAGAGGGTTTTATGGCTGAAACATTTTTTCAGAAGCTTCAAAGGGTAAAGCCTGCGGATATCGGGCATATATTCAAATTTCTGCTGGCTTTGCCGTGTTCTGTTTTTTACAGAAGAAAAAGAAAGGATATGTGGCTTATCTGCGATAACGAAAATGAAGCACGGGATAACGGCTATCATTTGTTCAGATACATCCGCAGCCATCATAAGGAAACAGACGCTGTCTATGCAATAAGCAGGCGCTCACCTGATCTTGACAGGGTAAAGGGACTTGGCGAGGTAGTAAATTACGGCAGCCTTCGTCACTGGATATATTACCTGAGCGCAAAATATAATATAAGCTCACAGAAGGGCGGCAAGCCAAATGCGGCAGTCTGCTACATACTTGAAGTAAAGGGGATCATAAAAAACACAAGGGTCTTTCTTCAGCATGGCATAATAAAGGACGATATGCCATGGCTGTATTATAATGAAACAAAGATGCGTATGTTCGTTTGCAGTACAGAACGTGAATGGAAATATGTAAGCGAAAAATACGGTTATCCTGACGGCTGGGTAAAAAAGCTTGGTATCTGCCGGCTTGACGAGCTTCACGATATGACAGTAAAGCCCCGGCAGGTACTATTGATGCCTACATGGAGAAGCTGGATCGCAACGCCCACCTCGGCGTCTGATGAGATAGAGGATGTTTCTGATTTTACAGCGACCGAGTATTATCGCGGGTGGAGCGGATTCCTGTGCAGCGAAAGGCTGCATGAAATACTCAGAAAGTACGGTCTTAGCCTTATTTTTTATCCGCATAGGGATATGCAGTCCTTTCTTCGGTATTTTAATACAGATGATGAAAATATTACCGTTGCAAAATGGCCGGAATATGATGTTCAGCAGCTTCTCAAGGAATCTGCATATCTGATAACCGATTATTCGAGCATTGCAATGGATTTTGCATATATGAAAAAAAGACTGATGTATTATCAGTTTGACTATGAGGATTTCAGAAAGGGTCAGTATCCTCAGGGCTATTTCAGCTATGAAAAGGATGGCTTCGGCCCTGTTGTATATAATGCTGAGGATGCTCTGGATGAGCTTGAAAGGGCAGCAAAGGATGATTTTGCAAACCCGGGGGAGTATCTTTCAAAGCATGACGGATTTTTTGATCTCTATGATAAAAATAACTGTGAACGCAATTATCAGGCGATAACAGAGCTGTAAAGGAGGCCGGGGAATGTCCTACGAATATGATGAGCTTGAGGATTTTGATGATATAGATGATGAAGCCTTTGATGAGGCTGTACAGATAGAGGAGGTCAGCGGCGATCAGGACAAAATAGATTTTGTGATAGCATGGGTTGACGGCGATGATCCTGCGTGGAGAGCTGAAAAGGAAAAATATGATCTTCGTCCCTCAAAGGGCTCGGCAGAGGTCAGATTCCGTGACTGGAATAATCTCAGATACTGGTTCAGGGGAGTCGAAAAATTTGCTCCATGGGTCAGAAAAATACATTTTGTGACATGGGGACATCTGCCGAAATGGCTCAATACGGACAATCCGAAGCTTCATATAGTCAATCACAGGGATTATATTCCCGGAAAATACCTGCCTACCTTCAATTCCCATACGATAGAGCTGAATTTTCACAGGATAGAAGGGCTTGCGGAAAATTTTGTTTATTTCAATGATGATATGTTCCTGACAAATGAAGTCACAGAGGAGGACTTTTTCATTGAGGGTGAGCCATGTGATGTTTACGGACTCAACTGTCTGTATTTTGCAGAGGACAGCATCGCACATATCAACGGCTCAAATGTTGCAGAGATCAACAAGCATTTTGGTTCAAGCAAAAGGGTCATCTCAAAAAACAGATCAAAATGGTATTCACCTGAAAACAGCTTCAAGAATAATTTCAAGACGCTTATGCTCAGCCGCTGGGACTGGTTCCCGGGCTTTCATTACGATCATCTGCCCACAAGCTTCAAAAAGTCTACCTTTGACGAGGTATGGAACAGCTGCGGCAAAGCTCTTGACAGGACCTGCCGCTGCCGATTCAGGAGTGATCTGAATGTCAATCAGTGGCTGATGAAATACTGGCAGATGTGCAGCGGCGTCAGCATTCCGAGAAGGGAGATCGGGCACTGCTACCACCTCAAGGATGAGGATATCCGTCCGATGTGCGATGATATCATAAAGCAGAAATATAAGGTGATATGCGTAAATGATACGGCAATGACAACGGAGTTTGATAAAAAATGCAAAATGCTGCGCAAGAGCTTTTATTCTATTCTGCCTGAAAAATCAGGCTTTGAATTATAACGGAGGAAAAAATGAAATATTCTTTTTCAAAAAAAGATACCCTTGTGGTAAAGGGAATAGCTATTATTTTTCTGGTGTTCTATCATTGTCTTTCAAAAAAGGAAAGACTTATGGGCTATGATATCAGCTTTGCACCGCTGAGTCAGTATCGTGCCTTTTATATTTTTGACAGTATGAATGTATGTGTGGGAACATTTGCATTTTTGTCCGCCTTCGGTCTTATGAGGACGATCAATTATAAATATCTGAAAAACGGCAAGGAAAGGCTCGACAGGTCAGACAGCTCTGATTTTCTTGTCAGAAGAATAATATCCCTTATCGGCGCTTTCTTTATTCCGTATATCATATGTACACTTATATCCATCTTTGCCTTTAATCATAATCCCTACGGTGAGGGAAGTGTTTTTGTTCTGAATATGCTTTGCGATATGCTGGGTCTTGCAGGCGTGCTGGGAACTCCGCTTATGGTAGAGACATGGTGGTATATGAGCTTTGCCCTGATAATCATCGGACTTGTTCCGATTACGGCAAACCTTTATAAAAAACACGGTCTTGCAGCACTTATCCCTTATCTTGTCCTTCCGATACTCATAGACGCAAAATTCTACAACGGTGCGAACCTCAATAATATGACACGCTGGCTTCTTACAATTCCTCTGGGAATAATGTTCGCAGACAGCAATATCCTTGAAAAAATGAAGGAATTCACTATCACAAAGAATAAGATCATCTCAAAGCTTATCAAATTCGTAATCTGGACAGTTATTCTGCTCGGATTGTTCTGGCTCAGGAAGCAGCCATGGGGCTGGACATATTTATATTATGTGATAAGCTCAGTGCTTCCGCTGGTATTTATCTACTGGCTGTATGAATTCGTGTGCGGAATAAAGATACTCAACAGTATTCTTGCGTTTCTCGGAAAATATTCCTCAGATATTTTCTTCATGCACACCTTTATCCGTGCAGTATGGTTCCCGGATTTCACCTATTCACTGAAATACTGGTATGCTGTGTTTGCATTTGTGATGGTAGCCTCTCTTGTAATGGCGATCGCCGCAGACCTTCTGCGCAAGCTGATACGCTGGGATAAGCTGATGGGGCTGATCGGCAAAAAAAGCTCAGAATTTGTAAGCTGGCTGCTGAAGGAGCCTGAAAAAGAGAACGCCTGATTTCTGAAAAAAGATTTGTTCCGGAGAAAACGATATGGAAAACAACAAAATTGATTTCGTTATGATATGGGTAGACGGAAACGATCCCGAATGGCAAAAAGAAAAAAACAGCTATGACCCGTCCTTTGACGGAGTGGATAATACAGCAGTCCGTTTCCGTGACTGGGATAATCTCCAGTATTGGTTCAGAGCAGTCGAGAAATTCGCCCCCTGGGTAAACAGGGTACATTTTGTCACATGGGGACATCTTCCGAAATGGCTTGATACCTCAAATCCTAAGCTTAATATAGTTAATCACAGGGATTTCATTCCGGAAAAATACCTTCCGACCTTCAATTCAAACGCAATCGAGCTGAATCTTCACAGGATAAAGGGTCTTTCAGAGCAGTTTGTATATTTCAACGACGATATGTTCATCACAGACCATGTCAGACCCGAGGATTTTTTCAGGGACGGAAAGCCCCTTGACACATATTCGCTTGACTGTATTTTCTTTGCAAAAAACAGCGCAGGCTTTTTCAACGGAAACAATATGGAGATAATAAACGATAATTTTGATAAGAATGAATGCTTCAGAAGAGACCGTGCAAAATGGTTCAGTCTGAAAAACGGCGTCAAAAGAGTCATAAAAACGGCTGCACTGAATATGTGGCCCTGGTTTCCGGGAATGTATTATAACCACCTTTCCTCTAATTTCCTGAAAAGCACATTTGAGGAAGCATGGGAAAGGGACGGGGAATCGCTTGATATGACCTGCCGTGAGAAATTCCGTACAAAGGGCAACTGTAATCAGTGGGTGATGAAATTCTGGCAGCTTGCAAAGGGTATCGCCGTTCCGAAAAGCGTAAAGGACGGTCATTGCTTTCATATCAGGGAAAGGCTGTCTGAAAGTGATCTGAAAGATATCTCAGGCGGAAGATATAAGCAGATCTGCATAAATGATACTGTTGAAACAGGAGATTTTGAGGAGGAAAAGCAAAGGGTAATTGGCGCCTTTGAAAAGCTTCTTCCGGAAAAATGCAGCTTCGAGCTGTAAGTATCTTACATAAAAAGAGGGAATCAACATGAGCAGTTATAAATATCTCGTTTCGGTCGTAATGCCGGTATACAATACGGAAAAATATCTTTCCGAGGCAGTGGACTCTGTCATCGGACAGACTCTCGGTTTTGAAAAGAATATTCAGCTGATACTTGTCAATGACGGCAGCACAGACGGCAGCGAAGCCATCTGCAAGTCATACAGCAGCAGATATCCGGGAAATGTTGTATATCTCAGTCAGAAAAACCGTGGCGTAAGCGCAGCAAGAAACCTCGGCATGAAAAAAATTCAGGGAAAATATGTCAGCTTTCTTGATTCCGATGACAAATGGGACAGTGAGGCACTGAAAAAGCTTGTTGATTTTCTGGATAAAAACAGCGAAAAGACAGATGCGGCAGCTGCAAGAAAAAAGCTTTTTGACGGCGGCAGCGGATATCATTCACTTGATTATAAATTTGACAAGACAATAATAGCAGACCTGAACAGGCGCTTCGATCTCATACAGATGGATGTGACAAGCGTGCTTGTCAAAAGTGAGGCTGTAAAGGGACTTGAATTTTGTGAAAAGCTTTGCTACGGCGAGGATGCAAGATTCATCAATACCGTACTTCTTGAAAAATGCACTATCGGTCTTGTAAAGGATGCACTGCATTATTACAGGATAAGAAAGGACGGAACCTCTGCTTTGCAGAAGGAGGGAAGCTTGGACAGCTATTATTTTGATTCTCCGAAGTATTTCCATGAGTTCCTTTTTGAGCTTTCAAGGGAAAAATACGGCGAAATAAAGAAATTTATTCAGTATGCGGTCATGTACGACCTTTGCTGGAGAATGAAAAAGCCTGTATACAAGCTTGTGGACAACGAAAAATATGAAAGGTATTCGCAGATAATCAGAGATATAGTTAAAAATATAGACGACGAGATTATATATCGTCAGAGAAGCATATATATGAATATGAAGATGTATGCACTCTCCCTCAAATATGACCATGACGTCAGGAAGGATCTTACCTATTCAGACGGAAAGATCATGTACAATGATTTTATGACCATTGATCTTGCTCAGGCAAAGACTCTCCTGATCTGGGACTATGTTGAGATAAAGGGAAATATCCTCCGCCTTGAAGGCAAGGATAACTGCTGGATGAGGGGCGACGATTTCAATTACTATGCAAAGGTCGGCGGTGAAATATACTATCCTTCATATTTCTACTGCAAGAAATTTGACCTTGTAACAATGGATGGCTCCGTAAACAAGGGACGTGCTGTTGTATTTGAAATACACCTGAACAGAAACAAGGAAACAAAGATCAGCTTTTTCTATCGTTTCAAGGACAAGACCAGCGAAATCTATACCTCACTTGGAAAATTTTCACATCTTCCGAAGCTGGAGACAGGATATTATGCAAAGGATGATATCATCCTGACAAGAGATGAAAAGAGCCTGATTTCCAGACCCTTCACAACTGAGCTGAGGGATGAGCTTGAGGAGAGCTACTGCAATACCCTTGCTGAGCTTGGCAAGGATGATGTAATAGAGCTGAGAAAGGAATATTTTGCAAGGAATGCTCAGCAGAAGAAAAAGCTCTGGATGATATCCGACCGTACATATGTAGCGAACGACAACGGCGAGCATTTCTTCCGCTATATGAATAAAAGAATAAGCCGCGGTATAGAGACTGTTTTCAATATAAACAGCGATTGTCCCGATTATGAAAGAATGAAAAAATACGGCAAAGTCGTTCCCTATGATTCACCGGAATATAAGATGAGCTTCCTTCTTTCGGACAAGATCATATCATCGGCAGCCTCTGATTATCTTTTCAATCCCTTCGGAGACGACAAACAGTATTTAGTTGACCTTTTAGGATATGATTTTGTATATCTCAAGCACGGTATAATCAAGGATGATATGTCCACATGGCTCAATCATTTCAATAAGAATATACGACTGATGGTTACAGCTGCCGTTCCGGAATACCTTTCCATCGTCAACGGAGATTACTGTATAGATAAGGAAAGGGTAATTCTGACCGGTCTTGCAAGATATGATAATCTTTATAAAAAGAATAAGCACAGACGCCCGAAAAAGAAGATCGTGATCCTTCCCACATGGAGAAAAAGCATTGAGGGCAGCTATGATACAAAAACAAACAAAAGCGTATACTATGAAAAATTCAAGGAAACTGAGTATTTCCGCTTCTATAATGACCTGATAAATAATGAACGCCTTGTTGCGGCAATGAAAGAAAAGGGCTACACAGGTCTGCTTTGTATGCACCCGATGCATATCGAGCAGTGCAGGGATTTTGACAGCAATGAGGTCTTTGCCGTTAATGACGGACTTGTAGATTATCAGACGGAATTTATCGAAGGCAGTCTCCTTGTGACTGATTACTCGAGCGTTGCCTTTGATTTTGCCTATCTGAAAAAGCCTGTGGTATATGCTCAGTTCGATAAGGAAGAATTCTATAAGAAGCATACATACAGCGAAGGCTATTTCAGCTATGAGGACGACGGCTTCGGACCGGTGTGCATGGATCTGGATTCAACTGTAGATGCAATTATCAAAGCAATCGAAAATGACTGTGGCAACACAGAGGAATATATTGAAAGAACCGAAAGATTCTATCCGTATAATGATGCACATTGCTGCAAGAGAATATATGAGTATATAAGAGAGATAAACTGATGTTGAAGGAAGCACTGATTAAATCGGGTGATTCCTGAATTATGCGAGAGGAAAATATGAGTGAAAAGTCCTTCAGCTTTACAGTGGTGATACCTGTATATAAGGTAGAAAAGTATATCAGGGAGACCATTGAAAGTGTAACCGCTCAGAGTATCGGCTTTGAGGATAATATAGAGATCATTCTGGTCAATGACGGAAGTCCGGACAGCAGCGGAGATATCTGTCTGGAGTACAGGGACAGATACCCTGAAAATATAATATATATCGAAAAAGAAAACGGTGGAGTCAGCTCTGCAAGAAATGCAGCGATCCCCTATATAAGAGGAAAATATGTAAATTTTCTTGATTCGGATGACTGCTGGAGCGAGACTGCATTTGAAAATGTTCTCAGACTTTTCGGGGAGCATTATGATGAAACAGATGTTGTAGGCTGCCGCAAGGAGTTTTTCGGAGCAAAAACCGGTTTTCATTATCTTGACTATAAGTTTGAAAGCACAAGGATCATAGATCTGAGAAAGGAACCCGACTGTATCCAGCTTGATGTCACAGGTGCGTTTATCAAGGCTGAGGCGATAGGCGAAAGACGTTTTTCCGAAAAGCTGAAATTTGGCGAGGATGCACAGTTTGTGACCTCGATCCTGCTTGAGAAATGCTGTCTTGGAGTATGCCGGGAGGCAGTGCATAAATACCGCAAAAGAACGGACGGCAGCTCTGCGCTTCAGAATGACGTCAAGGATCCGGGATATTATACGGCTTCACCGGAATATTTTCTTCAGCAGCTGCTTGATGAATCCGTCAGCAAATATGGCACAGCAGAAAAATTCATACAGTTCACCGTAATGTATGAGCTTGGCTGGAGAATAAGGAAAAAGGATGTCAGACAGTATCTTGATGATGATGAATATGAAAGCTATTGCGATAAGCTTACTTCAATACTGAAACAGATAGACGACAGCGTGATAAAGCAGCAACGCAATCTCTGGAAAAAGCATAAGCTTTTCTGCCTGATGAAAAAGCACGGAATGGACGGCGCAGCAAAGCTGTTTGCAGATATGAGCGGACTTGAAACGGTTTATAATATAAGAAAAAACTAAGGAAATGCTGATTAATTCATTAATCGGTGTTTGGGATGTGGGGTGCGGGTGTCCGGCGGATACCGCTGCTTCGCAGCAGCACAGACCGAGCCGGCAGGCGAGACAGCCACACGCAGAGCCTCTTTGGGTTTCCTTACACACTCGGAAATATCTTTTATTCAGTGTTTCCCTGAACATACATTTTCAGAATGACCGGTGACGAATTCAAAAAACGTGACTAATCATGCTCAATGTCTTGAAATATTATATATATTCTGATAAAATATACAAAGAAGTAATTTAGACATCCCACCTGCGATACTGATCCCGGATCGTTTTCAGTTTTTACTGACTATCCGGTGTGGGATATTCAAAAGCAATTGTACGCAAAATCAGGAGGACGATAAAGTGAAGGATTATAAATATCAGTTTTCGATAATCATACCTGTGTATAATGTCGAACAGTATCTTGCTGAAACGCTTGATTCGGTAATAAATCAGAGCATTGGTTTTGAAGAGAATGTTCAGATTATCCTTGTCAATGACGGAAGCCCTGACAACAGCGAAAGCATCTGTCTTAAATACAGGGATCAATATCCTGAAAATATTATATATGTCAAGAAGGAAAACGGCGGAGTAAGCTCTGCAAGAAACGAAGGAATACCTTATGCAGAGGGAAAATATGTCAATTTTCTTGATTCAGACGACTGCTGGCAGAAGAATGCTCTTGAAAAGGTGCTGGCATTCTTTGACGAAAACTATGATATAATAGATGTTGTGGGCTGCAGAAAGAAATTTTTCGATGCCCAGACCGGATTCCATACACTTGACTATAAATTCAAGACGACAAAAATAGTTGACCTCCGTGACGAATATGAGTTCATACAGATGGATGTAACAGGTGCATTCATCAAAAATGAGGCTATCGGAGATGTTCGTTTTTCAACACAGCTCAAATATGGTGAGGATGCGCAGTTCATAAATACAATCATTCTTGAAAAATGTATGCTGGGCGTCTGCCGTGAGGCAGTGCAGCTTTACAGAAAGCGTGCAGATGACAGCTCTGCATTGCAGAATGAGCTGAAAAGTGAAAGCTATTATTTTGATACTCCTGTATACCTTCACAATACAATGTTCGAGCTTTCAAAAAAGAAATACGGAAAGATTGAGACCTTTATCCAGTTCATGGCAATGTATGATCTTTCATGGAGACTGAAAAAGAATGTAAGGGAGCATCTCTCTGATGAGGATTATGAGCGCTACTGCAAGCTTATTGAGGATATTATAAAGCAGATAGACGACAGAGTCATACTCAAGCAGAAGGACCTTTTTATGAATATGAAAATGTTCTGCCTTGAGAAAAAGTACGGCAGAAATATCAGAAAAGAGCTTGTATACGATCACGGTAATCTCCTTTATAATAACCTGTCAACAATGAACCTCAATAATGCGAAAACGATAGTTATCTGGTTTATTACTGAGATAAAGGACGGAGTGCTGTATCTTGAAGGAAAGGATAACTGCTGGCTTTCAAGAGACAGCTATGAATACTATGCACAGGTGGGGGATGAGATATATTATCCGACCTATTATCATGCGCCTGCCTTTGATTTTGTGAATATGTTCGGAGTAGTCGAGGAGGGCAGAGCAATACGTCTTGCTATTCCTCTGAAAAAGGGCGAGGAACAGAAAATACAGTTTATTTTCAAATATGGCGAAAACAAGCGTCTTATCTATACCTCAATGGGTAAATTTGCTCATATACCGCCGATATGGGGAGGCTATTATGCAAAGGAGGATTTCCTTGTCAAAATGTCAGGAAAATGCTTTGCAGTACACCCTTATTCAAAATCGCTCCATAAGAAATATGAGACCTTCTACCGTGAGCAGCTTAAAAAGAATAACAGAGGATATCTGATAAAATACCGCCGTCTGTACAGTATGCTGAAAAAGAAGGATAAGCAGATATGGCTGATCTCCGACAGAACAGATAAGGCAAACGATAACGGCGAGCATATGTTCAGATATATCAGCTCTCTCGGACTGAAGGATGTGGATACATATTACGTAATAGACAAAAACAGCTCTGATTACAGCAGGATGAAGGCGATCGGCAAGGTAATACCATATAATACACCACAGAGCAGGCTTTACTCACTGCTTGCTGACAAGGTCATTTCCTCAAGCGGAAGTGAATATGTAATCAATGCCTTCGGAGGTGACAGAAAATTCCTCTGCGATCTTTATAATTTCGATTATGTATTCCTGCAGCACGGTATTACAAAGGATGATATTTCCGGGTGGATCAATAAATTCAACAAGAATATGAAAATGATCGTAACTGCCGGAAAACCTGAGCAGAAGTCATTTACCGAGCCGGGCTATTCCTACGGTCCGGAGGTGCCCGTGCTCACAGGCTTCCCGAGACACGATAATCTCCTGAGAATGCAGAAAACACACCCTGTTGAAAAGAAGGTGCTGATAATTCCCACATGGAGAAAAAGCATCAAGGGCAGCTATGACCCGAGAACAACAGAAAGCATTTACTTTGACGGCTTCAGGGAGACTGAATATTTCAGGTTCTATAATTCTCTGATAAATGATAAGAGACTGTGCGAATGTATGAAGAAAAACGGATATAAGGGTGTTCTTTGTATGCATCCGATACACAGCGAGCAGTGGGTCGACTTTGAGCCTAACGATGTGTTTGAGATCAATCACGGCTATGTTGATTATCAGAAGGAATTTACGACCTCCGCATTGCTTGTGACTGATTATTCGAGTGTATTCTTTGATTTTGCTTTTCTCAGAAAGCCGGTGGTTTATTCCCAGTTTGACAGTGAGCAGTTCTTCTCAGGAGAACATTCATATACAAAGGGATATTTCAGCTATGAGGATAACGGCTTCGGCCCGGTATGTGATGATCTCGACAGTACAGTTGATGAAATGATAAAATATATCGAAAACGACTGTAAGAACAGTGACGAGTATATAGGCAGGATCGAAGAATTCTATGAATATTTTGATTCAGACAGCTGTAAGCGTGTATATGAACATATCAGAAAGCTTGACGAGGAATTCTGATAATAAAATATTATCTCTTCCCTTGATCGTTCAGACGTCCCGTGCGTCAGCGATCAAGGGAATTTTTTTAGAACTAATATGATCGGTATTTACAGTTTTTCTGAAAAAGAAAAATACAAATACATAATAATTCCCGTTATTTCTGACAAAAAACTCAGAACGATAAAAAGACAGTCAGACAACAGTTGGCACAGTATTGTCAAAAAATCTTAATGTAGCTTTCTTTTTGTGCAAAATTCCGTTTTTACAAAAATGTAATTATAATATGTCGAAAAATGCCTTGATAATATCAATGTAATGGAGTAAAATATATAAATGTATAGGAATGGGTAAATTTTATTTCAGACGGATGATCTGAAAATTCAGTAAGAATAGGGAGAATGAAATGGTTTTTTCATCGTTGTTTTTTGTCTACTTTTTTCTTGCCATAACCCTGGCAGCTTACTTTTTCTGTAAGACGATCAGGTCAAAAAATATTGTTCTTGTCATTGCATCACTTGTGTTCTATGCATGGGGTGAACCGATCTGGGTCGGACTGCTTGTTCTGAGTGCCTTTATAAACTGGAAGGCGGCATTGCTGATACAGAAGTATAAAAAGGTAAAGGCAGCCACATTCATTGCGGGGCTTGCTATAGTTATTGATCTTGCATTTCTGATTATTTTCAAATACAGTGGATTCATTGTAGAAAATATCAATGGTCTTTTTCACTCCTCGATCCCTGTCCCGCAGATTACAATGCCCATAGGAATAAGCTTCTTTACATTCCAGGCAATATCCTACATACTTGATGTACTCTGGGAAACTGTCCCGGCTCAGAAAAAATACGGAAGATTCCTGCTGTATCTTTCACTGTTCCCACAGCTTATTGCAGGACCTATCGTAAGATACAGTGTTATCGAAAAGGAGATCTCAAACAGAAAATCAACCCCTGTTGATATCAGCGAGGGCGCAATGAGAGCAATTATCGGTCTTTCAAAGAAGGTTATCGTCGCTAATAACCTCTATGTGATAGTAGAGCAGTTCTTCGGCTCGGATATTACAAATCTCTCGTTCCTTGGTACATGGTACGGAGTTATCATCTATTCTCTGTATGTATACTTTGATTTCAGCGGATACAGCGATATCGCAATCGGACTCGGAAGAATGTTCGGCTTCCATTTCAACGAAAACTTCAATTATCCCTTTATCTGCAAAACCATCAGCGAATTCTGGCAGAGATGGCATATATCCCTCAGCTCATTTTTCAGGGATTATCTTTTCTATGCACCGATATTCGGCAGACCGAGAAAGTATTTCAACCTCTTTCTTGTGTGGTTCTGCACAGGTATGTGGCACGGCGCATCATGGAATTTCATTTTCTGGGGTCTGTATTTCGGTATATTCATCTTTATCGAGACCCTCATCGGAAAGAAAAAGCTCAAAAAGTGGAATAAGATCTGGACTCATGTGTACAGTAAGCTGATAATCGTGATAGGCTTCGGTATATTCTATTTCACCGATCTTTCTCAGCTTGGACGCTTCTTCCTGAATATCTCCGGCATCAGCATGATCTCAAACGGAAATGCCTTCGGAGATCTTATCACATGGAATTCACTTGTCAATAATCTGTTCCTGATTATTTTTGCTATCCTTGTATCAATGCCGATACTTCCGAAGATCAAATACTTCTTCTATGAATGGGGCAATAATACAGTATATGCCTTCGGCAAGGTCGCAGGAACCGTGATCTGCTGTGCACTGCTTATTATATGCAGTATACTGATGGTGGATAATACCAACAATCCTTTCCTGTATTTCAGATTCTGATAAAAATTCTGACAGTCAATCTATGTTTTTAAGGGAGCATATCAAATGGAGAATAAAAGAAAACAGCCTCCGCGCAAAAAGGGATTCAATTATATGAAAAAAAGAAATGTCGAGCATGGCTTTTCTGTAATTTCACTAATGATAATGATTCCTGTATTTTTCCTTACTGCAATTTTTCTTCTGGTTGTACCAAGATCAGAGAAATCAAATATAGAAAAGCGTAATCTTGCAAAATTCCCCTCATTTTCATTTCAGGATTATTTCTCGGGAACATATACCGCAAAGATAACTGAGTATTATGACGATACCGTTCCGGACCGTGATAATTTCAAGAATATGGGCTACGGCTTCAAATCAGTTTTCGGTATTCATACCGAGGAGGAAGTCAGGATTGTCGGCAAGCCTGTTGCAGTTGTAAATGATACGGATAAGGATAAAGCAAACGGTAAGACTGAAGGTTCAGATAAAACTGAAAATAAAACAGATAAGAAAACTGACAATAAAACTGAGAATAAAACAGACAATAAAAACAACGAGACAAGCAAGTCCGAGGAAACAGGCAATAAGGTGAATACCGAAAAGGATGAATATAAGGAGGCCTCAAACGGACTCATCGTTGTAAAGCATGACGGTCATTACAGAGGTCTTGAGCTGTTCGGCGGCGGAAGCGGCGATTCATATGTAGCAGCCCTGAATAGCTTCCACAGCGATCTTGGCGACAGCGTTAAGATATATTCAATGACGCCTTCAACCGCAAGTGAATATTATCTGCCTGACGCTTACAGTCAGTATAATGTAAGCCAGAAGGAAACTGTTGAAAGCATAGCCTCAAGACTTGACAGCGCAATAAGCTTTGTGGATGTGATCCCGGTTCTTGAAGGTCATTCAAATGAAGAAATCTATCTGAGGACTGACCATCACTGGACGCCGCTTGGTGCTTATTATGCAGCACAGACCTTTGCTAAGGCAGCAGGAGTTGAATTCAAGGATATCAGTACATATAAAAAGGTGGATATCGAGAATTTCAGCGGTACTCTTGCAGCATGGGCGGAGGATGCTAACCTGACAGCTGATACAGAGACCTTCAGCTATTACATCCCTTCAAATTACGAGAAATGTACTACATATTATTTTGATACAGCCTGCAATGATACCGGCTCCGGTAATTTCTTCTGTCAGGTCGGTTCGCCTGAGTATAACGCATATCTGACCTTTATGGGCGGAGATGAGCAGGTGGTCAAGGTAAAGACTGATGTCAAAAACGGCAGAAAGCTTATGATCGTAAAGGACAGCTACGGCAATGCCCTTCCGGGTTATCTGTTCGGCTCCTTCGAGGAGATATATGTGGTCGATATGAGATACTTTGACAATAATCTTGTTCAGTATATCAAGGATGAGGGTGTGACAGACCTGCTCTTTGCAATGGTATCCTTCTCAGCAGTCGGCGGAAATGCTGATAACCTTGATGTTATCAGAACACAGTAATTAACCATGAACGGGAGGAAATGCTTTGAAAGAATTACAATATCCTTTTGACAGCGAATATATAATCAAAAAGAAAAAATCAATAAAAAGAGCCTTGCTTTCCGACGGAAGTACCAGGCTCAAAAAGAAGATAGCTGTTTTCGGCGGTTCGACAACAAATGCAATTGTCGATAATCTTGAGCTTTTTCTCCTCGATCAGGGAATAGAGGCAGAATTCTATCAGTCAGAGTATGCTCAGTATTGGCAGGACGCAATGTTCCCCGGCGAAGAGCTTCTCAGCTTTGCACCTGATATTGTGTTTATCCACACAACAAACAGAAACATCACAAATTATCCCACAACCTCTGACAGCAGGGAGGATACAGCAAGGCTTCTTGAAGCAGAGTATTCAAGGTTTGAACAGATGTGGCAGAAGATAAGCGAGACCTATCACTGCCCGATCATACAGAATAACTTTGAAATGCCTTTTTACCGGCTGATGGGCAATAAGGACTGCAGCGATTACAGAGGACGTTCCAATTTTGTTACACGTCTTAACGCCAAATTCTATGAATATGCAGACAGAACCGAGGGCTTCTATATAAATGATATAAACTTCATTTCCGCTTCATATGGTCTGAAGGAGTGGAGCGACCCGTCATACTGGAATATGTACAAATATGCAATGTGCTTTGAGGCTATTCCGGAATTTGCTTTCAATTTGTCTCATATCATAAAGTCTGTTTTCGGAAAAAATAAAAAGGCTCTTGCACTTGACCTTGATAATACTCTATGGGGCGGCGTGGTCGGTGACGACGGAGTTGACGGTATCCAGATCGGTCAGGAAACAGGTGTTTCTCAGTCGTATTATGAATTCCAGAGCTATGTGAAGTCACTCAAATCACTGGGTATCATCCTTACAGTCTGCTCAAAGAACGACCATGAAAATGCCATAGCCGGACTTGAGCATCCTGAGGGTGCATTGAAGCCTGATGATTTTATCATCATAAAAGCAAACTGGGAGAATAAGGACAGAAATATCATTGAAACAGCAAACGAGCTTAATATCGGCGCTGATGCAATCGTATTTGCAGATGATAACCCGGCAGAGCGTGAGATCGTTCGTCAGCAGGTCAGCGGCTGTGCAGTACCTGAGATGGACAGTGTTGAAAACTATATTATGACGCTTGACAGAAACGGCTATTTTGAGGTCACGAATTTCAGTGCAGACGATCTCAAGAGAAATGAAATGTATAAGGCAAATGCACAGAGAGCTGCGCAGCAGGCTTCCTTCGGAGATTATAACGAATATCTCAGAAGTCTTGAAATGACAGCAGTTATTGATGATTTCATACCTGTATATCTTCAGAGGATAACTCAGCTGACAAATAAAAGCAACCAGTTCAATGTGACAACAAAAAGATACACCCCCACAGAAATGGAGGATGTATTTGAAAGCAGCGAGTATATCCGTCTTTATGGCAAGCTTATTGATAAATTCGGTGATAACGGTGTTGTATCTGTTGTTATCGGACATAAAAACGGTGAAGTGCTTGATATGGATCTGTGGATAATGAGCTGTCGTGTGCTCAAGAGAGATATGGAATTTGCAATGCTCGACAGACTTGTGGAGCGCTGCCGTGAGCAGGGCATAAAAACTGTCAGGGGCTATTATTATCCCACGGCTAAAAATAAAATGGTAAAGGATCTGTACGGACGCTTCGGCTTTGACAGGATAAGCGAGGACGAGGAAGGAAATTCCGTGTGGACTCTCAGTGTCGATGCGTATGAGCAGAAATGTCATGTTATTGATGTAAAGGATAATTCCTATAATTCATAAAAGAAAATAAACCGGAATTCTGAAAGGAGATCAATTATGGACAGTAAGGTAATTTACAGCAGACTCAATAAGGTATTCAGAGATGTTTTTGATGATGACAGCATCTCAGTCACACCTAAGACAACCGCAGACGATATCGAGGATTGGGACAGCCTTGAGCATATCACACTTATATCAGCAGTTGAGCGTGAATTCAAAATGAAATTCAAGATGGGCGAGATCTCAGGCATGAAGAATGTCGGAGAAATGGCATCTATCATTGCAGCAAGAGCGAAAAAATAATAAGGCAGAGCAATCTTGCCTGAAATAATCATAATTTTACCCCGACAGAGCAGCTATTCTCTGCCGGGGCTTTTTATATGTATGCTTATATGATAAGTATACTATTTATATAATATGGGTAAAAAGGAGATACCGCTCACATTACTGTGAGCGGTACGTGAGGTAAATTTTATGCAAAATGATTTGTAATCAGTTGGTAATAGTTCTCTCGGTTTCCTTATCGAAGATGTGGATCTTCTCAACGTCGAGAGCAATTTCAATTTCTTCGCCTGCCTCAGCCATAGACGACGGGTCAACACGAGCAACGCATGATGTACCTTCAATGTTGAGGTAGATGTAGATCTCATTACCCATAAGCTCTGTGATATCAACAGAAGCCTCGATGATACTTTCCTCTGATCTTTCAAGGAATTCAGGCTCATCGTGGAGATCCTCAGGACGGATACCGAGAACAACTTCCTTGCCAACGAAGTGAGAAAGGATATTCTTCTTGTTCTTTGACTCCGGAAGCGGAATGTCATACTTACCGAAGCGGATGCCGTAATCGTCGCCGTCACGGATGATAGTAGCATCGATAAAGTTCATCTGAGGAGTACCCATGAATCCTGCAACGAACTGGTTACAGGGTCTCTCATAAAGGTTCTGCGGAGTATCAACCTGCTGAATAAAGCCGTCCTTCATAACAACGATACGGTCAGCCATCGTCATAGCCTCTGTCTGGTCATGTGTAACGTAGATGAAGGTAGTACCGAGTCTCTTGTGAAGCTTGGAGATCTCAGTTCTCATGGCAGTTCTGAGCTTTGCATCAAGGTTTGAAAGCGGCTCGTCGAGAAGGAATACCTTAGGATCACGGACGATAGCACGACCAAGAGCAACACGCTGACGCTGACCACCGGAGAGAGCCTTCGGCTTACGCTCGAGAAGGTGAGCGATATCGAGAGATCTTGCAGCCTCTTCAACTCTTCTTCTGATCTCCTCAGGGGGAGTCTTTCTGAGCTTAAGACCGAATGCCATATTATCAAAAACTGTCATATGAGGATAAAGAGCGTAGTTCTGGAACACCATTGCTATATCTCTGTCCTTCGGTGAGATATCATTAGCGAGAACATCGCCGATATAAAGCTCACCCTTTGAAATGTCTTCAAGACCTGCAATCATACGAAGTGTTGTAGATTTACCGCATCCTGAAGGACCAACGAAGATAATAAACTCTTTATCTTCAATTTCAAGGTTAAAATCACTTACTGCTACAACGTTACCGTCATAGATTTTGTACACATTTCTTAATGATACACTTGCCATAATTTGCCTCCTGTTTCACGGTTTAGGAAAATGACTATATAAACTTCGATTAAGGCTGGGAAATAGAAACGACCTAAAACGTTTTAATTTAACATAATTACTATAACAGATTTTAGAAAAAAATAAAATGCTTTTTTTTACTAAAATATCAAGCTTGTCTTTATGAATAATTTACATAAGACAAAAATAGATGGTTGAAATTGTGCATTATGGATATGATTGTGTGTTGTTATTTGCAAAAATAACGAGTTTGATGACATATTTGTAACAATTATCTGCACATATGCACAATTATACATATAGTATATCTGTTAATATTTTTTTCCTCACAAAGAAAATGGGGTATGTATTATGTCACATATCAGAGGGTTATGATAATTCTTTAATACTGTTGTCGGTGATAAGCCTGATTTCTTCATCGGTAAGCTCACGCCACTGTCCCTCGGAAAGAGAATCGTCAAGATATACTCCTCCGATACGCAGTCTTTTAAGAGCTGTGACCTCTGCGCCGACAGCATGGAACATTCTTTTGATCTGATGGAATTTTCCTTCGCAAATTTCCACAAGAGCACTATTATCACCTGTAATCTTCATAGCAGCCGGAAGGAATGTGTCCTCTCCGGAGCTGATACCTTGTGCAAAGCGGGTCACATCATCCTCGCTGAGCAGCTTGTCACATTCAACGCTGTACAGCTTATAGACGTGTTTTTTAGGCGAGAGCATTCTGTGGCCAAGCTCGCCGTCATCTGTAAGTAAAAGCAGACCCGTGGTGTCCTTGTCAAGACGTCCGGCAGGGAACATTCCCTCACGTCTCAGCTCCTTTGGCAGAAGATCGAGGACGGTCGCAGCATTTCTGTCCCTGCTTGCCGAGAGCACACCGGAGGGCTTGTTCATCATCAGATACAGCTGCTTTTTATATACAAGCTTGACGCCGTTTACAACGATCACATCCTTTTCAGGATCAACCTTTATGTCGCTTCTTCTTGTTATTTTACCGTTTACTTCAAGTCTGCATTTAAGAGCAAGCTTTTTTGCTTCGCTTCTTGTTGCGATATTTTGTCCGCTGAGAATTTTATCAAGTCTTTCAAGAGCCATAGAATCATCCCTTTTAAATTAATAATGCTATTTTACCATACAATCTGTCAAAAATAAAGCCGGCGGCGCCGGCGCCGGCGTGCCGCCGGTGTCGCGACGCGCTATCGCTCCGCATACGCTGCGCTCTGGGTTCAGGACTTCTGCTTTTATTCCCGCGGCTCTGAT
>CACWVH010000018.1 GCA_902764235.1 uncultured Ruminococcus sp. | reverse complement strand
AGGCTTACTTCAGATTCCACCTCACGATGGACACCCTTGCCCTCTGCTAACACTTCCTACTGCCAAGCGTGTAGCGGACTTTCACCGCCAAGTTACTGCACATTTCGGGCAAACTAAAACAACTTATCAGGCAGCCGCCTGACAAGGATCGAGCCGAGAATTCCTGTCAGTGCTCCTGCTACAAGACCGCTCAGCCAGAGCACAGCAAGATACCAGAATAGTCCCGTTGTATTCAGCATAAAAACAGCAACGATCACCTGACCGATATTGTGACTTATGCCGCCTGCGATACTGACAGCTGTAACACTGAATATATCCAGTTTTTTCAGAAGTATCATTACGGCAGTTGAAAGCATACCTCCTGCAAGACTGTATAGCATAGCCGAAAAACCGCCGAATAAAAGCGAAACAAGGACGATTCGGAGAATATTCAGAGCCATTGCGCTTTTGCCGCCCATTTTATAAAGTGCCGTAAGAACTACAATATTGGTCAGTCCCGGCTTCACACCCGGTGCAAAAGTAAAAAAAGGTATCTGCGATTCAACATAGCTCAAGACAAGTGCAAGTGCAATCAGAATACCATATCTTGCAGCCCTGAGAGCAGAAGCTCTGTTGTTTTTTTCCTTTTCCTTCATGGTAACTCCTCTCATACGCTACTTTACAATAACATCGACATCCTGTGCCTGCCCGTCTGTGACCTCTATTACAAGCTTATGCGGCAGGCAGATTACAGACTGCCCCATTTTGCTGATCGTTCCCATATGGACGCAAAGCTTGTCCGGACAGTCTGCATCCTTCATACAGATTCCGCCGTCCTTTATTTCAATAATATTATCTCCGTTTTCAGTATGAATAGTTTCGGTCAGATCATGGTCAAGCGGATAGCGCGCGGTAACCTTTCCGTCGATACGGATCTCCGCACAGCTGCCCTCTTGTGATGTAAACATGAGAAACAGAAATATCACGGCCCCGATCAGCACTAAAACAGCGATAAGAATTATATCAGCCTTCAATTTCCCGGAATTCTTATCCTTCATTACACTCACCCGCATCACCATTACTTATCAGACTTCATCCACCCAAGTATATCAGCCCCCAAAAAATTTGTCAACCGCCAGCGTCACGCTGGCGGTTAGATATATTTTACTATTATGCTATTTACTTTTTCGGAATCATATTGTATAATATATCCGGATAAACACTGAACAGAGAGAAGCTTTTCTGCAATGACTGTAAACTGGAGCTGCTTTGTATCAGAATATTTATCAGGAAAGGTTATGTATCAGATGAGCAATAAAATCGGTAGAAATGATCCCTGCTGGTGCGGAAGCGGAAAGAAATACAAAAAATGTCACGAAGAATTTGATGATAAAATTGCATACATAAAAAGTCAGGGACATGAGGTCCCCGACCACAGTATAATCAAAACTCCGGAGCAGATCGAAAAAATCAAGGAAAGTGCAAAGATCAACATTGCTGTGCTTGACTATGTTGCGGAAAACATAAGGGCAGGCATGACAACTCAGCAGATAGATGATCTTGTTGCGGAAAAGACTGCTGAACTTGGCGGCATCCCGGCACCGCTGAATTACGAGGGATATCCGAAAAGCGTCTGCACATCCATCAACGAGATCGTTTGCCACGGCATACCCTCTGATGATGTTGTTCTCAAGGACGGCGACATTGTAAACGTAGACGTCAGCACTATTCTGGACGGATATTTTTCCGATTCCTCAAGAATGTTCTGCATCGGTGATGTAAGCGAGGAAAAAAGGAAGCTTGTGGAGGTAACAAAGGAATGTGTCGAAAAGGGGCTTGAAATGGTAAAGCCCTGGACATTCCTCGGTGATATGGGACAGGCTGTACACGAGCACGCTATGAAAAATGGTTTTTCTGTTGTCCGTGAAATTGGCGGTCATGGTGTGGGACTTGAATTCCACGAGGATCCGTGGGTCAGCTATGTATCAAGGGCAGGCGAGGAAATGCTTCTTGTCCCCGGCATGATATTCACCATCGAGCCTATGGTAAACATGGGAACAGACAAGGTTTACTGCGACAAGGAGGACGGCTGGACGATTTACACAGCTGACAAAAAGCCTTCTGCACAGTGGGAGATAATGGTTCTCGTAACAGAGGACGGACATGAGGTTCTGGCATACTGACAGCAGCACTTCCGGAAAATATCCGGAAGTGTTTTTTCTGTTTATTACACACCTTCTGTCTGACAGCATAGCGAAAGCTCCGCCCGGAGTGTATAGGCGGAGCTTTCGCTTTGATATATTTGGAGGTCTGCAAAATGCAAGTCACTGATAATCTACAACATCTACCCAGCTCTTGAGGAATTCCTCTTCACCGGGGATACGCTTGACAAGCTGTGACGCCGCAACGATCGGCAGCCACTGCTGTACATACTGCTTAGCCGTATCGCTCTTTTTGCAGAACATTGTAAGATACATATCCGCAAGCTTCTTGTCCTTGAGCGAGAAAAGAAGATATGTCCTTGCAGCATCGGCAGATGCATTGCCCTGAGTAGCGTGTGACCAGTCAATGATATGAGGATTACCCTCGCTGTCGATAATTATATTTGACGGGTTGAAATCGCCGTGGCAAAGCTTGTTGTGCTTTGGCATACTGTCAAGCCTTGTGTGAAGCTCATAGCGGATAGTTGCATCAACCTTGCCGTTGAGTGAGCTTATTTTTCTGTTCATCTTATCCTTGAGCTTATTGAGGAGCGGAGCCTTCTTGCTCTGTACCTTGAGCTGAAGATCAACAAAATCATTCATGTACTTTTCTACATTGTCAGGATCCTCCTGCATGATCTGCTCAAGAGTCTTTCCCTCTACATAATCCATAGTGATAGCCCATTTGCCGTCTATCAGGGAAACAGCCTTAAGCTCAGGGATCGGAAGTCCGGTTTCCTCAACTCTTGCCTGATTCAGTGCCTCGTTAAGAATATCTGACTTCGGGTATTTATCTGAAAAAATCTTGATTACAGAATCTCCTTCTCTATATATAACCTTTTCTTTTCTTGTTGCAATTACATTCATTTCGGTTCTCCTTTCAGAATTAAAATACTGACTATCCCGATACGACCATAGTCAATTATCAGAAAACCGCTGATTTATTATTCATTCAGCGGCAGGTCGCAGGGCGATGCCACACAAGAAACCTCTCCGGTTTCGTGACAGACTTAAACTTCGCTTTATCCGGCGTCTTTTTAGTCTTGTTTTATTATACAACTATTTTTTCATAAAGTATAGATTAATTTTGCAATAATTTTTGTGCTATTTTTTAGTAAAATAGACAAAATAAATAAAAATTGCATTTCTGAGTTATATTTTTAGTTTATATTAATATACAAGCTGTATTATTTTTATTCGTTATTTTTTTGATATATGCAGATATCTTCTGATTACCGTGCCAAAGCAAAAAGGAGAGCCTTTTCACAGCTCTCCCATTTTTGAATCTGTCATTTTATTTGAACAGCAAAGCAAGCACAAAGCCTATCGCACCAAGCAGAAGCCATGCACCTGTGTATAAAAAGCTGCTCTTTGTGAAATCCTTGTCAAGGATAAACCATTTTACAGCATTCACGACCATGCCGATGATCCCCATTACGGCAAGTGAAAACCATATAGGATTAATATCCATTTTTCTTCCTCCTGCATCCCTTTATTATTATACAATCGTACCGACAATATGATCTCCTTCGATCCGGTCAAGCCTTACATCAACGACCGTATTCACAAGGCTCTCGTCAGCATTTACATGAACGAGGGTATAATTCATTGTATAACCCTCATAAAGACCGTTTTTATTCCGTGTTTCTATCAGAACCCTTTCAGTTCTTCCAAGCTGCCTTCTGAGAAATCCATCCCTCGCACGGGCTGCGTATTCCGCCATCAGGGCAGCCCTTTTTTTCTTAACGTCCGACGGCAGATGTCCCTGTGCCCTGTCGGCAGCTGTTCCGGGTCTGCGTGAATACGGAAAGATATGTGTCCTTGCAAAGCCGGTCCTTTCCACAAATTCCGCCGAGCGTATGAATTCCTCATCCGTTTCTCCGGCAAAGCCGACCATAACATCAGTCGTGATCGAAGGATTTTCAAAAACGCTGCGGATATCTGCAACTATCCTTTCATATTCCTCAGTCGTATAATGACGGTTCATGCGGCGGAGTGTTTCATCACAGCCGCTCTGAAGCGAAAGATGAAACTGCGGACAGAAATTTTCATACTGTGCAAAAACACGCAGCGTATCTATATCCATTGATTCAGGCTCAAGAGAACCGAGCCTTATTCTTATATCGGCAGCCTCGCAGGCAGTTTTCACAGCTTCCGCAAAGCTCAGACCGTTATCGCTCCCGAAGGACGAGAGATTGATCCCGACAAGAACGACCTCCTTATAGCCGTTTGCCGCAAAGCCCCGGACCTCGTTTTTTATATATTCAAGACTTGAGGAGCGGACCCTTCCTCTTGCGTATGGTATGATACAGTAGGAGCAGAATCTGTTGCAGCCGTCCTCGATCTTGAGAAACGCCCTTGTCCTTTCGTTGAAATCATAGACGTACAGATCCTCATAACAATCGCTTTTTCCGAATTGCTCAACATCCGTCAGTCTGCTTCTTTCCTTGAGGTATTTTTCAACAGCTGGGATAACATCAGCCTTTCTTTTGTTGCCGACAATAATATCTGCCTGATTCAGCCTTGAGCTTTTTTCATCCTGTGTCTGAGCCATGCAGCCCGTGAGAACTATGACAGTCGAAGGATCCTCCCTTCTGATACGGTTCATAAGCTTCACGGCCTTTTGTTCGCTTGCAGCAGTCACGGCACAGGAATTTATTATTGTGATATCCGCTTTTTCTTCCTCCCCGACTGCTGTGAATCCCTTTTTCTCCATTTCCGCTAAAATTGCGTTGGATTCAAACTGATTCACCTTACAGCCAAGCGTAAATATTCTGACCTTCATTATCCGACCCCTTTAATAACATATCGCAGCACCAGAGCATGCTGTCATTCCGTACAGATATACGGTTTTATATCATCATAAAAGCTTTCCGGAATATCATCGGATGGGACCTCAAGCTCTATCGGAGCTGAAATATCCAGACTGAGTATTCCTATAAGCGAATGTGCATCCATGGTATAGATATCCGATACAAGATTTATCTCAAGCTTGCTGTACTGAGCTGCCATGTCAACAAATTTTTTTACCTCTGCAAGATCCTTAAAGTACACCTTTGTTCTATACATAGCTGATTCCTCCGATACTGAACTGAATGTCCATATTATTTCCCCGCCGCCGCCGGCGTGCCGCCGGTGTCGCAACGCGCTGTCGCTCCGCATACGCTGCGCTCTGTATTCGTATATTCCGCTTTTATTCCCGCAATTCTGGTCTGTTCTGACAGAATCTTCCAGGAAGGCTGGTTATAGTTTCTGAAAACTCCCAGAATTATTTTACACGAACTTTCTTCCGGATGCAACATTTTGTTCCGGAAAAAAATATTTTACAGCAAGTTCTGTATTCATATTAAAAACTTTTCATATGACCTGCAAGCTTTTGTTAGTTATGTCTATAAAAAGCTGCGTACGCATAGTGATACTGCACCGTAATACTGGCTGCACGCTTGTCATTTCAGGTTTTTCAGTATTTTTTTGCGGATGTAGAGTATTGTTTTTTCCTCCCCCTCATCCTTAAGTCTTTTGAGAAGGCTCTCAAGCAGCTTTGCTGTCTCGGGGTGGATAATATAATGTGACTTTGACTTCATATAGTAATCATAAGCGTCGCTGTCCTTGTATGCCTTACCCTTGTAGTTCTTTGAAGCAGCGACCCTGTCACAGAACATTTCAACAACATATTTTACCGGCATTTTCATTCCGCTCATTTTATGTCCATCATCAAGGCTGTAATCTATCCAGTACTCAAGATGATGCTTATTCCTGCCCTTATGATGCAGCCATGCTGAGGTATAGCCCTTTGCCTCTCGCTCTGCGTCGTTCGGGCTGCGGTCTCCCTGATAGTATTTCGCACCTACGAGGAATTCCGCAGGTGAATATTTTGAAAGATCATGCAGAAGTCCCTGCCTGTATAATCCCACCCTGAAGCAAAGCTCCATTACAAGCCGCTTGTGATGATTTATTGTTTTAAGATGCTTTATCCATTTCATAATCTTCTCCATAGTATTCTTTAAATAGCTGATTGTAAAAGTCAAAAATTTTTCTGTTTATGCGGATAATCAGCTTTGTAATTTGCAATTTTCTCCGCCGCCATCCGTCATTTTCTCCGCCGACAGCGCAGAAAATGACTACTTATATCTTAGGAGGCGGTGTTATCCATTAAGCCTTACGAAAAGGCTGACAAAATTATGACCTGAATCCGTGAAATTGAATTAAATCGTTTTTTTAAACCTTCCGTTATGGGTGAACAACTTAAAAACCTGAAATGCATAAAACAACGCATTATCTCTGGGTTTTTCAGAACAATCAATAATGAGTTTCACGGATTCAGGGAATCATTCCATTAGTAAAACCTTATGGGATATATTTTACAACAGACAAAAAATGTTTTCAATATAAAAGCTATAAAAAAGTTGACAACAAGTCTGTATGATGGTATATTATATATATCAGGGGAAGCATTGTGAAGGGCCGCCCTTCTGTTTTCCCCGCCTGATATCAGCATATAATGATTGTAACCGGATAGAGGTGCGGTATTGCGTGTAATACGGTGAAGGCTGCCAGAGCCTGTGATCCCGTATGAATAGCCTTGCCGCCGAAAAGCCGAGCTTTGGCATACTCTGCTTTGGTTATATGCCGCAGCGGTATATAACTGTCATCATAACCTTGTTTGATGGAGAGCTATCGTACTATTTCCGCCCGTCGGGAATTCAAATAGTCATATCTCATAAAAAACAGCTTATGATGGATCGGTTCTGCCGGTCCTGTTTTTTTACAGTCTGAAAGCTTTCCCTATTTATAAGGCTTAAAACATTTTTTAAGACCATATTAAAAATGCTTTCACGGTTTACAGTCGGCTGTGCTCTATTTTTGGAAGGAGAGAATAAAATGGAAAAAAAATTTAATGTAGGTATAATCGGTGCAACAGGTATGGTAGGTCAGCGTTTCGCAACACTTCTTGAGAATCATCCGTGGTTCAATGTTACAGTTCTCGCTGCAAGTGCAAGAAGCGCAGGCAAAACTTATAAGGAGGCTGCCGGCAACCGCTGGGCAATGACTGTTCCTATGCCGAAGGCTATGGAGGATATGGTTATCGTAGACGCTGCAAATGTTGAAGAGGTCGCTTCAAAGGTAGATTTCGTATTCTGTGCAGTTGATATGAAAAAGGAAGATATCCGTGCGCTTGAGGAAGCTTATGCAAAGGCTGAATGCCCCGTTGTTTCTAATAACAGCGCTCACCGCTTCACTCCTGACGTACCTATGGTAATTCCGGAGATCAATGATGGTCATCTTGCGATCATTGAGTCACAGAAAAAACGTCTCGGCACAAAAAGAGGCTTCGTTGCTGTAAAATCCAACTGCTCACTCCAGAGCTATGTTCCGGCTATACATCCGCTTATGAAATACGGCGTAAAGAAGGTACTCGCCTGCACATATCAGGCAATCTCAGGCGCAGGAAAGACATTTGAAAGATGGCCCGAGATGGTGGACAATGTTATCCCCTACATAGGCGGAGAGGAAGAAAAGAGCGAGCAGGAGCCGCTCAAGATCTGGGGTACGATCGAAGACGGCGAGATCAAAAAGGCTGCATCTCCGTCTATCACATCTCAGTGCATCCGTGTACCTGTTTCTGACGGTCATACAGCTGCTGTATTCGTAGAGCTTGAGAACAACCCCGGCATCGAGCAGATCATCAGTGACTGGGAAAGCTACAGCGGAAAGCCGCAGGAGCTTGAGCTTCCCAGCGCACCGAAGCAGTTCCTCCACTATTTCAGAGAAAATGACAGACCGCAGATCAAAAGCGAAAGAAACCTTGAGGGCGGCATGGCTGTTTCAGTCGGCAGACTCAGAGAGGATACACAGTATACAATAAAATTCGTTTGTATGTCACACAACACACTCAGAGGTGCAGCAGGCGGCGCAGTTCTTCTTGCAGAGCTTCTTTGTGCACAGGGATATATGGACAGATAATTAAGGAGGCTATAATATGGCAGACCATATTTTTACCGGCTCAGGCGTTGCTATCGTTACTCCTATGAACAATGACGGCAGCGTAAATTATGAAGAGTACGGCAGACTGATAGATTTCCAGATCGAAAACGGTATTGACGCTATCATTGCCTGCGGTACAACAGGTGAATCCGCAACAATGAGCGGTGAAGAACACTGCAAGGTAATAGAATATACAGTAAAAAAGGTTGACGGCAGAGTACCGGTAATCGCAGGTGCCGGAAGCAATGATACCGCTTTTGCAGCAGAGCTTTCTGTAGAAGCTGAAAAGCTGGGCGCTGACGCAATACTTTCAGTTACTCCCTACTATAACAAGACCTCACAGAGCGGTCTTATCAGACATTATAACTATATTGCAGACAAGGTTAACACACCTATCATCCTTTACAATGTTCCCTCAAGGACAGGCTGCAATATCCGCCCTGAAACCTATGCAGAGCTTTGCAAGCACCCTAATATCAAGGCTACAAAGGAAGCTAACGGCGACCTTTCCGCTCTTGTGCGCACAATGGCTCTCTGCGGCGATAACCTTGACGTTTACAGCGGCGAGGATGCTCAGGCTTTTGCTATAACAGCAATGGGCGGTCTTGGTGTTATCTCTGTTTTCGCAAATCTCCTTCCGAGGGAGTCCCATGACCTCGTTCAGAAGGCTCTTGACGGAGATTTCAAGGGCAGCTTTGATATGCAGAAGAAGTACATCGCACTTATGGATGCGCTTTTCTCCGATGTCAACCCCATCCCTGTAAAGGCTGCAATGAATCTTCTTGGCTATAACTGCGGACCGTGCAGACTTCCGCTTGCTCCGATGACAGACAGCGGACTTGCTGCTCTCAAGGAATGCATGAAGTCCTACGGACTTATCTGATAAATAAAAAATCATCCTGCCGTAAAGTCTTTTTGCGGCAGGAAAATATTATCCGGAACGGAGACGTTTAAAATGACAAATATAATTCTATCAGGCTGCTCGGGCAAGATGGGCGCAAGCATTATCAGCTGTGCAGCTGCAAGATCAGACTGTAAAATAACAGCCGGAGTTGATATCGCAGCTCCTGTGAATGCTGAGTTTGAATATGCAAAAAGCTTTTCTGAGATAACTGCTCGGGCAGATGTTATCATTGATTTTTCAAATCCGGTGGTACTTGACGATATGCTCAGCTATGCAATACAGAATAAGCTTCCCTGCGTCATCTGTACAACAGGCTACAACGAGGAACAGAAGGCAAAGATCTTTGAAGCTGCAAAAAGTATTCCTGTTTTCTATTCAGGAAATATGTCCCTTGGAATAAACCTTATCATCGAGCTTGCAAAAAAGGCTGCCGCAGTTTTTGGCGAGGATTTTGACGTTGAGATAGTTGAGCAGCACCATAACCAGAAGCTTGACGCACCCAGCGGTACAGCTCTGATGATAGCTGACGCAGTAAAAGAGGTACGCACCGGATCAGAATATGTATATGACCGCCATGCATACAGAAAAAAGCGTGAAAAAAAGGAGATCGGCATACATTCGGTAAGAGGCGGCAATATTGTGGGCGAGCATGAGATAATTTTTGCCGGAACTGACGAAATTCTCAAGATAAGCCACAGTGCACGTTCAAAGACAGTTTTTGCTGTCGGCGCACTTAATGCCGCAGTTTTCCTCAAGGGAAAAGAGCCGGGAATGTACGATATGTCCGACCTTCTCGCTTCAAAATAATACATACCCCGAAGATCAGCCAGAGAAAGGAGCAAACCTATGAAACCTACAATAACAGCCTATGAGGATATCAGCCTTATTACGCTTCAGAACATTCCTGCGGATATCGCATTTATCGCAGATGTCTTCAAAAACATCGCTGAGCTTGGTGTTGATGTGGATATGATCTCCGTATCCCCTGTTCAAAGCTCAAAAACCAGCGTTTCCTTCACCATCAGTGACGACGACCTTATCACGACTCTCAGCTATACCTCTAAGCTTGAGGACGGAACAGTAAAATCCATCGTCAGCAGCGGAAACCGTAAGATCAGCATTGACGATGAGAGTATGGTCAACTGTCCGGGCGTTGCCGCAAAGATTTTAGGAGCAATTGCTGCTTCAAAGGCAGATATCAGACTTATCACAACAAGTGAATCGCAGATATCAGTTCTTGTAACAATGGCTGATTTTGACGCTGCTTTCGCAGCACTTGACAAAGCAGAATACTGATTCTGCAAAAAGTACAATATGCAACATTATACAGCGGTACATTCCGGTCCTTCCTGAATGTACCGCTGTACTTTATGAAAAACAAACAACAAATAGTGAAAAATATTTGCGTGAACTGCTGCTTTAGCGTTTAGCCGAAAGTAGACAGCGGTACGTAATAAGCAGACTCAGCGTAACAAAGCAGGTAGAAAAAACCGGCATCACCGCAAATGAGTGATACCGGTTATAATCATTTATGTACTTGAAAAAATCAGTCAGCGTACTTGTCGTCTGTCTCGTTCCAAGCGTACATCTTGCGGATCTCCTTGCCGACTGTCTCGAGCTGATGCTCAGCCTTGAGAGCACGCATAGCATTGAAATGAGCTCTGCCGTTCTTGTTTTCTGCGATCCACTTTGAAGCAAATGAACCATCCTGAATCTCTGCAAGAACCTTCTTCATTTCCTTCTTTGTCTCGTCAGTGATGATCCTCTTGCCTGTCTCATAATCGCCGAACTCAGCTGTGTCAGAAATAGAGTATCTCATCATTGAGAAGCCGCCGCTGTAAATAAGGTCAACGATAAGCTTCATCTCATGGATGCACTCGAAATATGCATTCTCAGGAGCATAGCCTGCTTCAACGAGAGTCTCAAAGCCTGCCTGCATAAGAGCTGTAACGCCGCCGCAGAGTACAGCCTGCTCACCGAAGAGGTCAGTTTCTGTCTCAATTCTGAAGGTTGTCTCCATAACTGCTGCACGAGCTGCACCGATACCTGCGCCGTAAGCGAGAGCGATGTCAAGGCACTTGCCTGAAGCATCCTGATATACAGCTACGAGAGCCGGTGTACCCTTGCCCTCAACATACTCTGAACGTACTGTGTGACCCGGAGCCTTCGGAGCGATCATGAATACGTCAACATTTGACGGAGGAACGATCTGCTTGAAGTGGATGTTGAAGCCATGTGCAAAAGCAATAGCCTTGCCCTCTGTGAGGTTAGGCTCGATATCATTCTTGAAGATAGCAGCCTGCTTCTCATCAGGTGTGAGGATCATAATAACGTCAGCTTTCTTTGTAGCCTCTGCTGTTGTGTAAACCTCGAAGCCAAGCTCCTTTACATGATTCCATCTTTTGCTTCCCTCGTAAAGACCAATGATTACATTTACACCGCTGTCACGAAGGTTAAGAGCGTGAGCGTGTCCCTGGCTGCCGTAGCCGATAATAGCAACGGTCTTGTCCTTGAGTACGTTGATATCGCAGTCGGGCTGATAATAGATTTTTGGCATTTTAAAGACCTCCAAAATAATATAATTTAATATGTACCGCAGCCGCCGTAAAGACCTTCTTTGAAGCGTCCCTCCCGGTGCTTTTCCTTTGACGTCAGCACATAGCAGGCGGCAAAGGAAAAACACAAGGAACAGTCAACCCCTGAAAAGCTTTTTCTTCGGCTGAAGCTTTTATATGAATCCGGAAAGATCATTTTCTGGAAACGACAGAATCCTTTTCGATCGCTACCGTTCCCGTTCTGACGATCTCACGGATGCCATACGGTTTTAACAGATCGCACAGTGTTTCAAATCTTTCAACGGTATCTGCAAACTGCAATGTCATTGTGTTGACTGAAACATCTACGATCCTTGCTTCCATAAGCTCGGCTATTTTCATTATGTCGAGCCTTTTGTTTGTCGGGCTGTTCACCTTGATAAGGGAAAGCTCACGGCTGATATAATCACCCTCGGTATATGTTCTTACCTTTATTACGGGGATCACCTTATTGAGCTGTTTTTCAAGCTGCTCTATCACATATTCGTCACCGTCGGCAACGATTGTCATTCTTGATATACCCGGGTCCTCTGTTATACCCACAGCAAGACTGTCAATATTGAACGCCCTGCGTGAAAACAGTCCCGAAACCTTGGAAAGTACGCCGGGATGGTTTTCTACCAATACAGAAAGTGTATATTTCATTTCGGCGCCTCCTTATATTGAAGATGTGTTCGGGTGTACATTACAGACAAGGACAAAGGGCTTGTCGCTTCTGAGCATCTGTTTTGTATACATTTCAGCCTCTTCATTTGAGCTTGCAAAGGCTGCATCTATACCGTAGGACTGAGCAAGCTTTACAAAATCCGGAACAGCTTCAAGCTCTGTTACAGCATAGCGGCTGCCGTAATGCTTGTCCTGAAGCTCATGCACCATGCCGAGAACCGTATTTCTCATAACGATTATCTTGACATTAAGCTTTTCAACAGCGATTGTCGCAAGCTCCGGCAGAGCCATCTGGAAGGAACCGTCTCCGCAGACTGCGACAACATCTCTCGATGGTCTTGCAAGCTTTGCACCAACAGCTGCCGGAACGGAATAACCCATTGTTCCCATTCCGCCCGAGGTAAAGAAGCGTCCGTCCTTGATACGGTAATTATTTGCGCACCATATCTGATTCTGTCCAACATCGGCAACCATGATTGCCTTTGTGTGCACAAGCTTTGAAAGCCTTGCAATAAAGCTTTTTGGCTCAACAAAGCCCTCGAAGCTCTCAGGCTCCTTAGCAAATTCAGCCTTCCAGCTTTCGATCTGCTGCTTCCACTCCCCAGGTGTGGTATAATCAACATCCTTTAGCATCTGCGAAAGAACATTTTTCATATCGCCGACTATCGGAACAGTAGTTTTCATATTCTTGCCGATCTCGGCAGGATCTATATCAATATGTATTACATTTGCGTGTTCAACGACCTGATCGGGAGAAGCAACTGCCCTGTCGCCTACTCTTGCGCCGCAAAGGATAACAAGATCTGCATTATGCACCGTGACATTCGCAGCCTTTTTACCGTGGCTTCCCAGCATTCCCACATAAAGCGGATCATCGCTGGGCATTACGCCGATACCCATCATAGTCGATACTACCGGAATACCTGTTTTCTCCGAAAATTCCCTGAGTCTGGGCTTAGCACCGCTGGAAAGCACACCGCCGCCTGCACAGATAACAGGTCTTTTTGACTCTGCGATCATTTCGAGCGCTCTTTTTATCTGCATAGGGTGTCCCTTGACGCTGGGCTTATAGCCTATTATATTCACCTTATCAGGATATACGAATTCCTCTATCTCTGCTGTCTGAACATCAACAGGTACGTCAATGAGTACAGGCCCCGGACGACCGGTTGAAGCAATATGGAAAGCCTCCTTGAAGATCCTCGGAAGCTCAGCCGTATCCTTTACAAGATAGCTGTGCTTTACAAAGGATTCGCAGGCACCGGTAATATCCGCCTCCTGAAAAACATCCCTGCCGAGCACATCGCTTCTGACCTGTCCTGTGATACAGACAAGCGGAATCGAATCCATATATGCAGTAGCTATACCGGTTATCATATTGAGCGCACCAGGACCGGAGGTCGCAACGCATACGCCTACCGTACTCAGTGCTCTTGCATAGCCGCTTGCACTGTGGGCAGCATTCTGCTCCTGACGGACAAGCACGGCTTTTATATCAGTTTTATAAAGATAATCAAAAAACGGGCAAATCACTGCGCCGGGATACCCGAAAACGACGGATACATTTTCCTGCTGCAGGCATTTTACCATGATCTCTGCTCCGCTAATCATTGTTATTTCCTCCCAAGACAATATCATAAGGAACAGTGGATCACAACTTTTTCCGATACACTTATCCTAATATACATCAGATTACATTATACCATTATAAAAAAACCATGTCAAGCACAGCACAAATAATAAATCATCAGACCGGCGTGCCGCCGGTGTCGCGATTCACGGCTTAGTCAGCCTGATAAAGATTTCCCGGGCACCGCCAGACTTATTCAGCCTGAACTGCAACAGAATAAAATACCTGTTGCCAACTATAATTTTACACTAACAATCATCAGCAATATCATGGCGATTTTAAATCCCGGGCAAATACAAAAGTGAGTCATAGCATTTTCCGGTTATTTTCAGAACTGATAAAAATATCAGGAGCATGGCTATCCGCACATACTCCCATTTTCATCATTTAGCATCAATAACGACAGCATGGCTGCCAAGCTCCCTGTAATGCCTGAGAAATTCCTCTGAATCATAATCAAGCAGTTCATTCGTATCAGTCATGGGGTCGGCGACATAAACACGGCTTCTGTCCGTTGACATTCCCGTCAGAACATAGCAGTGCTCATTGCAAAGCCAGTTTATGACCTTTCCGTCTGCTGTTTTCCAGCTGTCTGTCTGAACAGTTTCCCACATGAACATCGTTGACCAGATCAGAACCGGCTTTCCGCTTTCAAGAAGCTTATACATCTGTTCAGGCGTATCGAGCTTAACTGACCTTGCCGAAGAAGGCGACCCGATCTGTCTGAAATATTTGTTTGCAGCATCAACTATGCATCCGCTGAAACAACCGTATGCATTATCGCTGTTCGGGTCTCCGGCAAATTCATTTTCAGGGTCAGCCCCGATAAGCTCACCATTTTTTTCAGTAAATAATACCTTTTTGATATATTTATCTGCGATATCGTTTTTCGTCACCTTATAGCCGTAATAATTCAGACAAGACGCAAGTGCAGTTGCTTCACATCCGGTTGGCAGTGCAGGATCAGAATACTGATAGATATTCTCCATCGGGATCGTCTGATTTGCCGAAAAGGATACTCTTGCCTGTGCCTGTCTGCCCTCGCAGTCCTTAGCCGTGATACACACCTCATATCTGCCCGGAACAGTACTGAACGAAAGCAAAGACTCATGCTCCTCACAATAACCACAAAGCTCCTTTTCCCTTAACGAAGCATCTATCAGCGTATAACTGTATTTATAAGGCGGAGTACCGCCGCTGAACGACGGATAAGCCATGATCTCATTATCTCCGCAGCATACATGAGGCGTGCTCAGCTTTGAGCCGTTATCGCTGAGCTTTTGACCAGTCTTTTCACTCACTGTTATATAAAACGACCTTATAGCAGCGCTGTCCTTGATTTTCTTATCTGAGGGTACAAGTCTTGCACTGAAAAAGCATGGTTCTTCCGGAACCTTTACTGTGATCTCACTGCCGACATTCCTTTTTTCAACTTTCCAGTCTTCTCCGTCCTTTTTTGTCATCAGAGAATATGTCATATCTGTTTTATCCTTTGAGACAAGACATATATAGTCACCGGGAGAGCACTTCCCGTTTTTTACTTCGTTGCTGTCAGATTCAAGTGTAATTGCCGGGATGATCTCCTCCTCAAGCTTAACACTGTCAACAGCATATGCTTCAGTTTCCTGCACTGCATTTCCTTTGCAGCCGCAAACCGTCAACAGAACAGCAGCTGTGCAGATCAGCACTAATATCACTTTATTTTTCTTCATAACATTATCACATCCATCTTAATTTGACATTATATCTCAAATTCTCTACCCTGTCAACCAGCGTGCCGCCGGCGTGGCCGCCGGACGCGCTATCGCTTCACTACGTTTCGCTCTGTGTTCAGAACTTCTGTTTTTATTCCCGCGGTTCTGATTTATTCTGACCAATACTTTTATGTCAGTTGTTTACAGCTCCCTCAAAGCTCCCAGAAATATTTTACCCCATCCAGCGTGACGCGCCCGGAGGAAGTGCCCTTGGGGTGCTGGACCCTTGATTCACGGCTTAGTCAGCCTGATAAATTTTTCCCGGGCACTGCCAGACTTTTTGAACCTGAACTGCTGACATCATTTCTGCTTTAAAAGTCTCAAAATTATTTTACACGAACCCGGCGGTGGAGTGCCTCCGCTGTCAATTCTGTCTTTAAAAGCTTTCTTCATACGCACACTTTCATGAATCACGGTCTGTGTTCTTCTATAAGAATCTTTTTCACAAAAACAGCTGTATCAGAGAGATTATTGTCGCTCTGCTCCTCAGGATAACATAATTGGTTGTGTTTTTTAAAAATGATCTTCATTTCAACTTAACAAAATTTTAGTTCCGCTGTAATTTTTCAACATTTAATCCTCATGCTGTATTGTAAAAATAGGCTTTATGATGTAAAATATAAACAGTAACCAGCAAATACTCAGTAAAGTGAAATCTATTTTATTTACCATCTACGGAGGAAGCAAATGAAAATAACAGATATACTATATAGTGAAAAAATGTCCCTGTCCTTTGAAGTTTTTCCCCCTAAGAAAGAAACAAGCCTTGAAAGCGTCAGGGCAGCAACTGAACAGATCGCCGCCTTCCGCCCGTCCTTTATGAGCGTTACATACGGCGCCGGAGGCGGTACAAGCAGGTTTACAATAGATATTGCTAAAAACATTATGCAGCGCTACGGCGTTCCGACACTTGTTCATCTGACCTGTGTTTCCTCAAGCAGACAAACTGTCAAAGACCAGATCGAAGCTATCAAGGCTGCCGGGATCAACAATATTATGGCGCTCAGGGGCGACCTTACGCCTGAGCTTGAAAATACAGACAGATCTAAATGGGATTACCGCTATGCTGTAGAGCTTATCAGAGAGCTTCGTGAAAGCGGTGATGACCTGTGTATCGGTGCAGCCTGCTACCCTGAAATACATCCCGAAAGCAGCAATCAGAAGGAGGATCTTCTCCATCTCAAGGAAAAGGTCGATGCAGGTGCAGATTTCCTGACGACACAGATGGTATTTGACAATGATCTGTTTTTCAATTTCATGTATAAGCTTCGTGAGACCGGAGTCACGGTTCCCGTTGTGCCGGGTATCATGCCGATAACCAATGCTGGACAGGTCGAGCGTGCAATAAAGCTTTCCGGCTCATTTATGCCGCAGCGCTTCAAAAGCCTTGTCGATCATTTCGGCAGTGATCCACTTTCCATGAAGCAGGCAGGAATTATCTATGCAACCTCACAGATAATTGATCTTTATGCAAACGGTATTACAAATGTTCATGTTTATTCAATGAACAAGCCCGATGTCGCAAAGGCAATAAAAGATAATCTTTCCGATATTCTCGGCAAGCAGCTTATTGAATGACGGTATTGCTGCGTATTTTATATAACAGCCGATTGTAAAACTGCGAAAAGCATTGAAAAAACGGAGAAAAAGATATAATTGTAAATACAATAATCCGCATAAACAAGGGATTTTTGACTTTTACATTCAGCTATCATTTTAAAAAAACAAGGAGATAACAAAATGGCACTTATAAAATGTTCAGAATGTGGAAAACGTATCTCAGACAAAGCGGCGGCCTGCCCTCACTGTGGCTGTCCTGTTAAATACAATGCTGACGGAAGCGGTCAGACTCCGGCTGAAAGCCTTAAGACAGATACTAAGAATGACCAGGATTTTTACACGATCGAATATTCCTCTTCCTCAGGAGGAAATAAGGCTGTTGTCAAAAAGCCCGTAAAGAAAAAAAGATTGTTTATTTTGATCGGAATTGCTGTTGTATTAGTGGCTGTTTTATTGGTATTGCTTCTTATGCCGACATTCAGTATTCTCGGAACATGGACAAATGATTCTCAGTCATATACGTTTAATATTGACGGGAGTGTTGTCAGTAAAGGCACAGGTGTTTTTGGCACTTCTGTCAGAAATGGAAGGTACAGCTTTTCTACTGATGGAACTCTCACTATTTTTGGGGATGATAGTTCAGATTATTCTACATATAGAAATCCAACTGTAAAATCAGATATATTGTACTTAGAAGGTATTCCCTACCAAAAAAGCTGATATAAACTAAAATACCAATGTTCAGAGCGGTGATTCCATGAATGATAAGCAAAAAATCATTTCTATTTATAAACTTAATGACAGGGAAATCAGGAAAATAGAAAAAAATCTTATTCCGGATCTCCCTGCTGCACAAGAGTCAGAGCCTGCTCAGCAGAGCTCTCCTGCCCGGAGCAAAGATACCGAGGTGCATCCTATCCGTCCTGCATCATCTGCCGAAAAAACATATTATTCTTCGGATAAGGATCAGGCAGCTGACGAAGCTTCAGAAAAGGGCAGAAAAAAGAACTATATTATTGCAGCTGTGATTGCAGCTGCTGTCTTAGCAGGCACAGGCGCCGCAATAGCTGCGGTCAATTCCGGTGCTCCTGCTGATACCTTGATTATTAATACTGAAGGCTCAGCTTCTGCTGGCTCTGAGGTCTCTGAGGAAAACAATCCATCCTATTCCTATGATAAATCAACTCAGACTCTTTCTGTTTTGTCGGATGATTTCATGTATAACCACTACATACAATTCAAATCTGATGTTAAAAAGGTGATTATAAAGAACGGAGTAAAAATAATCAGTGACAGTGCCTTTGAAAATTATAATAATCTTGAGAGCATTACTATTCCTGATAGTATAGGTTATATAGGGAACGATGCATTCAGAAGTTGTGAAAAACTCAAAAGCATTGCTGTTCCAGATGGCGTTACATTTATCGGAGACGGATTATTTGAAAACTGCACAAGTCTTACAGGCATAACTATTCCTGATAGTGTTACATATTTCGGAAGCGGTTCATTTGAAAACTGTACAAGCCTTACAAGCATCACTATTCCTGAAAATGTTACTTCTACTGAAAGCAATACATTTGCAGGCTGTACAAGTCTGACGAGTATTACTATTCCGGACAGCATGGCAGAAATCGGAAGCGGTTCATTTACTGATTGTACAAACCTTAAAAGCATCAATATTCCCGATAGTCTGACAAGTCTCGGTTATGATTCGTTTTCCAATTGGACAGCATCCCAGACAATATATTTTCAAAGCAGTGAGTCCTCTTCTCTTTGGGACTCAAAATGGAATGAAAACTGTAATGCAGAAATTGTATGGGGATACAGAGAGAACAATGCGTCCGAAAATACCACAGAAACATTTTCCTATGACGAAACAGCTCAGGCTCTTACTGTACTCTCCGACGGTTATTTTGATAATGATTACAAGCAATTCCAGAACAACGCCAACGTCAAGGAAGTCAGCATTAAAACCGGAGTAACAAGGATCATAAGCAAAGCCTTTACCGGTTGTAATAATATTACAAATATTGTAATTCCTGACAGTGTAACATATATCGGACCTTATGCATTCCAGGGATGCAGCAGTCTGACAGATATTATTATTCCCGGAAGCATAGCAAGAATCGGAAACTTTGCATTTTATTGCTGTACAGCCCTTGACAGCGTTACGATCTCTGATGGTGTAAGATACATAGGAATGGGGGCATTTGAAAGCTGCGAAAACCTGAAAAGCATTTCTGTTCCGGATGGTGTTAAAGTTATCGGGAGCCAGGCTTTTGACAGCTGTACTAACCTGACAAGTATTACAATTCCGGATAGCGTTGTTACTATCGGGGGCTATGCATTTTATAACTGTACAAGCCTTAAAGATATCAGACTTCCTGAAAGTGCTGAATCTGTTGAATACTGTGCTTTTGAAAATTGCAGCAGCCTTGAAAGCATTACTATACCTGAAAGTGTCATAGCTATCGGGAGCAAAGCATTTGAAAGTTGTACTAACCTCAAAAGTATTACTATACCTGAAAGTGTCATGGTAATCAGGCAAGAAGCATTCAATAGTCTTACAGCTGCTCAGAAAATACTCATCAAAGGCAGAAGCAAAGCTCCTGACGGATGGGATTCAGATTGGAATAAAGAATGCAATGCACAGATTATATGGAATGAAGATTAGTATAAAGCGGCGTGACCGGTCAGAGTCACGCCGCTGTTTTTTATTATTTTGCTACGATATTTACAAGCTTGCCCTTTACATATATTTCCTTGACAATGTTTTTGCCTTCGATAAAGGACTGTACCTTTTCGCTTGCCTTTGCCTGAGAGAGTGCGCCCTCCTGGTCGATATCGGCTGCGACCTTTATCTTGTCCCTTACCTTGCCGTTGACCTGAACAACTATCTCAATAGTAGATTCAACACATTTGCTTTCATCATACTCCGGCCACGGTGCGATGGATACAAAGCCCTCGCCGAGTCCTGCCTGTGACCATACCTCCTCGGCAATATGCGGTGCAAACGGGGACATCAGTATTGTGAATACCTTCAGCTCTCCCTTTGTAACGCTGCCTGTTGCGGTAATGTCATTGATAAGTGACATCAACGCTGCGATCGCTGTATTGAACTTGAGTATCTCTATATCATCGCCGACCTTTTTGATTGTCTTGTTGACAGGTCCTTCAAGCTCAGCACGGATACCCTCGTCATCAGTCATTATATTCATCAGATTATAGAAACGTTCTGCAAGTCTGCGGCAGCCTCTGATACTGCTTGAGCTCCACGGAGCTGCGTTTTCAAAGTCGCCGATGAACATTTCAAACAGACGCATCGTATCTGCGCCGTATTCATTTACTATATCATCAGGGTTGACGACATTTCCTCTTGATTTGCTCATCTTTTCGCCGTTCTCGCCCAGTATCATTCCGTGACTTGTACGCTTTGCATATGGCTCCGGTGTGGGAACTACGCCGATGTCATAGAGAAATTTATGCCAGAAACGGCTGTACAGCAAATGAAGCGTTGTATGCTCCATACCGCCGTTATACCAGTCAACCGGCGTCCAGTAATCAAGCGCTTCCTTTGATGCAAGAGCCTTATCATTGTGCGGATCCATATATCTCAGGAAATACCATGATGAACCTGCCCACTGCGGCATTGTATCTGTTTCTCTCTTTGCATCGCCGCCGCACTTAGGGCATTTTGTATTTACCCAGTCTGTCATCTTTGCAAGCGGTGATTCACCGTTATCTGTCGGCTCGTAGGATTCTACCTCCGGCAGCTCAAGCGGAAGCTCGCTTTCGTCTATCGGAACTGCGCCGCAGCACGGACAGTGAACTATCGGAATAGGCTCGCCCCAGTAACGCTGACGTGAGAATACCCAGTCACGCAGCTTATAGTTGACCTTTGCCTTACCCTTGCCGCTTTCCTCAAGCTTTTCGATGATCTTTTTCTTTGCGTCGTCAACGCTCAGTCCGTCAAGGTAATCAGAGTTTGTCATGATTCCTGTTGCACAGTCTGTGAAAGCCTCCTTCTGAACATCCTCGCCGCCCTTGACGACCTCAATTATCGGAAGTCCGAATTTTACAGCAAAGTCATGGTCACGGGTATCATGTGCCGGAACAGCCATGATAGCACCTGTACCGTAGGATACCAGTACATAGTCAGAGATGAATACCGGGATCTGTCTGCCGTTTACGGGATTGACAGCTTCAACGCCCTCGATCTTTACGCCTGTTTTATCCTTAGCTACCTCAGTACGCTCAAAATCAGACTTTCTTGCAGCTGCCTCCTGATATTTTCTTATCTCGTCCATATTTCCGATCACGCCGGAAAGCTTTTCGATTATCGGATGCTCAGGTGAAATTACCATATATGTCGCACCGAAAAGTGTATCAGGACGGGTAGTATAAACAGTCAGTATATCGCCTGTTGTTGTTGTGAAATCCACCTCGGCACCTGTTGATCTTCCGATCCAGTTTTTCTGCTGAGCCTTGACTCTGTCAGGGTAATTCACGAGATCAAGATCATTTATAAGTCTTTCTGCATATGCAGTGATCTTGAGCATCCACTGTGATTTTACCTTTCTTACTACCTCACTGCCGCAGCGCTCACAGGCACCGTTGACTACCTCTTCATTTGCGAGCACGCATTTGCATGAGGTACACCAGTTAACTGCCATTTCCTTTTTATATGCGAGTCCCTTTTTGAACAGCTGAAGGAAGATCCACTGCGTCCATTTATAATAGGACGGATCTGTTGTATTGATCTCCCTGCTCCAGTCAAAGGAAATACCGAGAGACTGGAGCTGACTCTTGAAGCGGGCTACGTTTTTCTTTGTGACATCCTTCGGGTGAACATGATTCTTTATAGCAAAGTTTTCCGTCGGAAGTCCGAAAGCATCCCAGCCGATAGGATACAGTACATTATAGCCCTGCATTCTGCGCTTTCTTGAAACGATATCAAGTGCGGTATAGGAACGGGGATGTCCTACATGAAGTCCCTGTCCCGAAGGATAGGGGAATTCGATCAGGGTATAATATTTCGGTTTGCTGCTGTCATTTTCCGCATGGAAGATTCCAGCCTGTTCCCATGCCTTCTGCCATTTCGGTTCGACATTCTTATGATTATATTTTTCTGTCATTTTCATATTCTCTCCTTTTTCCGGTTATTTCCTGCCGGGTTATATTATTTTTTCAGCCTTCAATTATTTCTCCGTCCTCCCAGAGCCGCTCAAGGCTGTAATACTCTCTTGCATCCTCAGAGAAAACATGAACTACCACATCAATATAGTCGATAAGTATCCATGTATCATTTCTCTGACCCTCAATACCGCTGGCGCTGAGTCCTGCCTGGTCGAGCTGATATTCAACCTCATCGGCAAGCGCCTTTACGTGCGTATTAGACGTACCTGTTGCTATTACAAAATAATCTGCAATGCTTGAGATATCGTCAATCTTTATAATTTTAATATCAAGCCCCTTTTTGCTGTCGAGAGCCTTTGCGGCAAACTTTGCCGTTTCAAGTGATGTCATATTATTTCCTCCTGTAACTATTCACTCAGAATATGTTTACTTACTCAAACCTCCCACTTGATATTATACTGTCGAAATAGTTGGCTGATTATCAGGTGTTGAAAGAACGATTAATACTTGGATTGAACAGTAAAACGGTATAGGAAGTTTAAGTTACTTACACATTCTGTATTATTTCTTCTTTTTGTCCTTAGCTGCTGCAAGAAAGGTCACCTCATTATATCCCATGAAGGTATCGGGTGCGATGGTAAGCTTTCTCTGTGCAAGGTCTGCTATTGTAAAGGACATACCCTCAAGGATCGCTTCATCAAGGCTTTTATCTGCCACCTTACGCAATTTTTCGACGCCGTCATAATCTCTTTCCGCAGAGGTAAAATCTGCGATGAATATGACCTTTTCAAGCAGACTCATACCTGCTCTGCCTGTCGTATGATATCTGATAGAATTAATGATATCCGGATCGGTGATGCCAAGCTCGACCTGAACAAAGGCTGCTCCTGAAATAGCGTGCCATAGCTTATGGCTTGATTTCTCAAGCGGTGTAAGCACGATCCCGGCTTTTTCGATCAGCTCCATCTGTTCCTTTTCAGGTGTTTCCTTTGTAGCATCATGGAGAATACCTGCTATTTCAGCCTTTTCGACATCAGCGCCGTATTTTTTTGCAAGTCTGACTGCTTCCTTTGCAACATTCTTAGAGTGCTTGAAGCGAGCAGATTTCATCCTTTTTTCAATTATTCCCTCATATTCCTTATAAGTCATCCTATCATCTCCGGCAATATTTTCCAAATCCTCACGAAAGCCAAAACCTCCGCACAATAATACTCTTATATTATAACAACATCTTTTATCTCTTGCAAGTATTTTATACAAGCCCGGCGTGCCGCCGCCAGCGTGACGCGCCCGGAGGAAGTGCCCTTGGGGTGCTGGACCCTTGATTCACGGCTTAGTCAGTCTGAAAAAGATTTACCGGGCACCGCCAGACTTATTCAGCCTGAACTGCTAAAAATCATTTCTTCTGCCCCATGCTTTCATGTCGGCTGATTATAGTTCTTTCAAAACTCCCGGAAATATTCTTCACCAATATAACGCAGTGTGACACTCCCGAAGGAAGTGTCTTTTGGGCGCTGCATCCTTGCTTTACGGCTTTATCAGCCTGAAAAAAGCTTTTCCCGGGTTTATTTATCTGACAGATGCATGAGCAGTGCCTTCAGTCCAAGATAATAGCTGTCCTTGCCGAAGCCTGCGATAGTTCCTATGCATACCGGAGATATGACAGATTTGCGTCTGAATTCCTCTCTTGCTCCGATATTTGACATATGCGTTTCAACAGTCGGGATATGTACGGACGAGATCGCATCCATAAGTGCATAGCTGTAATGCGTCAGTGCTCCGGCATTTATCATAATACCGTCCTTTTCTCCGTATGCGGAATGTATCTTGTCGATCAGGTCGCCCTCATGGTTCGACTGATATATTTCAAGGTCAATCTCAAGCTCCTGCGCCCACTGTCCGACCTGCTCATTTATGCTTTCAGCAGTCTGTGCGCCGTATGTATTGACATCTCTTATGCCTACCATATTCAGATTAGGACCGAGAATAAACAGGATCTTTTTCATGTTGTGCTCTCCTTTTTAAAAACTCTTCCGGCATCAGCCTTCACTGCGGACACTGTACTTTATTGTAATATTGCGTTTATCCAGCTCGTCCCTGACAAGCTCTGTCATGCGTACAAAACCCATATCATAAGGATGAAGGAATACAACATCTATTACAAATGCTGATATCTCCTTATCCGGGTATTTATTTTTATATTCCTTTGCATCGATAAATCTTATATATGTATTCAATTTGTCCTGCAGCATTTTCAGATGTGCGGTCTGATATGCGTCCCATCGGAGATGATCGCTTATCAGCATTATCAGCTGACAGTCCTGCACAGTCATTGCATCTATTATATCAGGATTCGATATTGACATATGTCTGCTCCTTATCATTATTTATACAGCTTTTTTCTGATATTCTTTTCCATTGCCCTGCGTATTTTTATGGTGATGCCCGGCTCAAATGATCTCGGCTGCAATAGTATTGACTTCATTCCCGCAAGATTTGCTCCGAGTACGTCAGTATATATCTGATCTCCTACAACTACCACTGACTTCGGCTTTTCGTGAAGCTTATTCTTTGCCCTGACAAAGCCGAACGGAAGCGGCTTGAGGCTCATTGCAACACAGTCAAGCCCGACTGATTTTGAAAAAGGCAATATCCTTTTTCTGAAATTATTCGAGCAGATCACAACATGAAAGCCGTTTGCCTTTATTTCGTCTATCCATTTCTGTGCACCCTCGTACGGAGTTTTTTCCGTGGGCGGCGCCAGAGTATTGTCTACATCAAGAAGTATTGCGTCACACCCAAGCTCCCGAAGAAGTCCGGGGGTAATATCCGTTACATTTTTCAGCGCAACAGTCGGTGTCAGTAATCCCATTTTATTACTCCTCGCAGTTTATTGATAAAAAAGCCCTGTGCCTGTAATAATACCATTCGTCTTTTATCTCAGATAAAGATAATGTTCCTTGATATATTTCTGTACGGCAGGGGCTACAAGACCTGAGATATCCTCTCCTGCCCTGACCATTTTTCTGATCTGTGTTGATGACACTGTCATTACCCTTGCATCAAGCACACGGGTTTTCGCTCCCATTTCCTGAAGAAAACGTGCCTGCTGCTCAAGCCTTGAAATATCATCATCATACCGTGGAACTGCGCACATTGTTGCAAGGCTGAATATTATTTCAGGATTTTTCCACTTCTGGAGCGTCATAAACATATCCGCTCCCATCAGCAGGTAAAGCTCATCATCAGGATAAATGGAATGAAGCTCATGCAGTGTAAGATAGGTATAGCTTGCTCCTTGTCTTTTTATTTCCAGATTGCTCACCTCGAAGCCCTCAATATCCTTTGCGGCAAGGCAGCACATTTCAAAGCGCTGATCCGGAAAGGCTGCGCTGTCAACAAATTTATGCGGCGGTATGTATGAGGGCATAATGAGCAGTCTGTCAAGCTCAAGCTCTCTGAACAATGCCTTTGCAAGCTCTGTATGGCCGTTATGTATGGGATTGAAGCTCCCTCCGAACATTCCTGTTTTCATTTTTTCCTCCGATCTCGGCGGCAGGCTTACGGAAGGCTCCGTATTCCCTGGATTTATATTACTGTCTTTTTTTCCTTGCCTTTGGAAGCTCTATCTTCGGTGATTCCGGATTTCTGCGGAATAACACAAATTTTGAGCCTATCACCTGAACAACATCACAGCGTGTTTCCGCTGCGATATGCTCGGCTGCCTCTCTCGGACTTATATCTGCTGTCTCCAGCACCTTTCCCTTGATAAGCTCCCTTGCCGTCAGCGCATCGTCAGCCTGTTTAATTATCTGCTGGCTCATGCCGCCCTTTCCTACATAAACTATCGTATCTATTCCGGTAGCAAGTGAGCGGAGAAATGCTCTTTGTTTACTTGTCAGCATTGGTTTTCCTCTTTTCTTTAGTATATCGGTATAACTGCCCGTAATTTCTTATAATTCCTTGCGCAGAAGCTCGCTCAGCTCTCTGAGCGCCTTTCCCCTGTGGCTCATGGCATCCTTCTGTGTATCTGTTAGCTCTGCGAAGGTCTTATTGCCTTCAACGAAAAATATCGGGTCATAGCCGAAGCCATTGTTTCCTCTCGGCGCAAAGCCGATATTTCCGTCACACTGACCGTATGCGAACAGCTTTCTACCGTCCGGAAATGCACAGCAGATAACGCAGGCAAAATGTGCAGCCCTGTTTTCGCTGCCTGTTGCGGCAAGCTCTCCGATAAGCTTATTGATCTTATCCTCATCAGTATCTGCATAGCGTGCGGAATATACTCCCGGTCTGCCGCCCAGTGCATCTACCATCAGACCGGAATCATCCGCAATTGACGGAAGTCCTGTTTTTCTGAGTGCTGCATCCGCCTTGATCTCTGCATTTTCCTTGAAGGTAAGCCCTGTTTCCTCAACGTTGTCAAGCGAGATTCCAAGCTCTGCGGCAGTCTTGACGCTTATGCCCAGCGGCTTTAATATCCTTTCAAGCTCCTCGGCTTTTTTCTGATTATTTGATGCTATTACAAAATTCATATATATCTCTTCTTTCCCAAAAACTTTTTTTCTTTCCCTTATTCGTTATTTCCGCCCTCACGCCATGCTCTGAGCCAGTCGTCATCCTCGGCTGACGGTGTATCCTCAGCTGCTGACGTGCTCCAGCTGCGCTTTTTGGCACGGCTTTTTCTTTCTTCTCTTTTCTGCTGTCTTTCTGCTTCGGCTGCAAGCCTTGCCTGCTCCTGTTCAAGCTGCTGCTGTTTTAAAGCTTCCTCATCCTGCTCAAGCTGCTGTTTTTCCGCTTCTGCCTCGGCATCTATCTGTGCCCAGATATCTGCTGTTGCAGGTTTGAACTCGTCAGCTGTTTTTTCCTCTTCGGCTATCGGTGCGTTATCAGCAGCTTCCTTTTCTGCCTCTGCTTTCGCAGCTTCCTCGATCGCATTTTCATCTGCAAAGAGTGCCTTTGCAAATTCCTCAGGTACAAAGGGCTGAAGATCGTCCACCTGCTCGCCGACGCCTATGAATTTTACAGGAACGTCAAGCTCCTCCTTTATTGCAAGTACAACACCGCCCTTTGCAGTGCCGTCAAGCTTTGTGAGAACGATACCTGTGATGCCTGCTGCTGTCCTGAATTCCTTTGTCTGATTGACAGCGTTCTGTCCTGTCGTTGCGTCAAGGATAAGCAGGACCTCCTTTGCAGAATCGGGCAGCTCTCTGTCGATTATTCTGTTTATCTTTGCAAGCTCGCCCATAAGATTTTTCTTATTATGGAGTCTGCCAGCTGTATCTGCGATAATGATATCGCTTCCCCTTGCCTTTGCGGAGGAAATAGCGTCAAATACAACTGCAGCCGGGTCAGAGCCTTCATTCTGTTTTATTATATCAGCCCCTGCACGCTCTGCCCATATTTCAAGCTGATCTATGGCAGCAGCACGGAAGGTGTCCGCTGCCGCAAGGGTTACACGTTTGCCTTCCTTTACAAATCTTGCGGCAAGCTTTCCGATTGTCGTGGTCTTTCCGACGCCGTTTACACCAATCACCAGTATAACAGAGGGCTTTGTGCTTGTATCAAGCTCCTGACCGCCCTTGAGCATTTCAGTTACTACATCCTCAAGCAGCCGTCTGATCTCAGACGGGTCGGTTATGCCCTCCTCCTTGACTCTTTTTCTCAGCTCATCGCAGATCTTTTCTGCTGTATACATTCCGACGTCGCCCATTACCAGAAGCTCCTCCAGCTCCTCGAAAAGCTCATCGTCTATCTTTGTAAAGGATTTCAGCATCTTATCGATCCTGCCGAAAAGTGCATCTCTTGTCTTTTTAAGGCCATCCCTTATTTTTTCAAAAAATCCCATTCAAACATACCTCCAAAAAAGATTATGCCTTCATGCCGAGCTTCTGCTCGACCTCGCTGACATTCAGCTCAAGCATTTTTGATATGCCTCTGTCCTGCATCGTCACACCGTACAGGACATCTGCTTCTTCCATTGTACCTCGTCTGTGGGTTATACAAATAAACTGCGTTCTGTCATTCATCCTTCTGAGATATTCTGCAAAACGATATACATTTACATCGTCAAGCGCAGCTTCGATCTCATCCATCACACAGAAGGGTGCAGGTCTGACCTTCATTATCGCAAAATACAATGCGATAGCCACAAGTGCCTTCTCCCCTCCCGACAGAAGCTCAATATGGGAAACGATTTTTCCCGGCGGTTCAACTGTTATATCAACTCCTGTTGTCAGGACATTTTCAGGGTCGGAAAGTGAAAGTGACGCCTTTCCTCCTCCGAAAAGCTCAACAAAGGTCCTTGAAAAATTCTCATTTATAAGGTTAAAGCGGTCTATGAAGATCTCTCTCATCTGCTTTGTCAGGTCGGTTATCAGGTGAAGCAGCTCCGCCTTGGACTTTTCCACATCACCGATCTGCACCTTCATAAACTGATATTCGGTGCTGACCTCCTTATATTCCTCTATTGCGCCCACATTAACGCTGCCCAGAGCCTTTATTTTCTGCTTAAGCTCTGCAAGCCTTCGCTGTGCCTTACCCTGATCTGTGATCGGAGCCGCACATTTTTCAGCCTCACGTTTTGTAAGCTCATATTCATCCCATAGCTTTTCAGTGATATCATCATATTGCTTTTGCAGATTTTCACGTCTTTCCTCAAGACGGGCAAGCTCTCCGCTGAGCTTTTCACGCTCGCTTGTTTTATCTCTCTCCTTCTGACGAAGCTCTGTGCTTCTTTTTTCAAGAGCAAGGCTTTCTGCACGGAGATTTTCAATATCATCCCTCAGCTTTATTGAAGCTTCCGAAAGCTGCTTTGCCTCTGCTTCAAGCTGAGTGCAGTCATTTTCAAGCTCCTTGTTTTTTTCGATCAAGGCGTCTGCTTCCGCATTGCCCTGTTTTATTCTGTCCTCTGCGCTGCTGAGTCTGAGTCTTGCATTCTCAATTTCACCGTTTGCAGCTGTGATATCCTTTTCTGTATTCAGCAGCCTGAGTCTTATATCCTGAAGCTTTTCGCTGAGCTGCTCACGCTTTCTGACGATCTCATCCTTTGAGCCTGTCAGCTCTCTTGCCTTCTGTTCATTTTCGCTGATCTCCCTGCGGCAGCTGTCAAGCTCTGCTCTTGCTGCTTCCATCTGAGAAGTAAGCTCATCAAGCTTTTTAAGTGAGGTCTCACGTTCTTCCTTGGACTGTGCAAGGGAGCTTCTGGTATTCTGAAGCTCTGTACTGCGGCTTCTTATTTCCGCTTCAAGCTTTATCTTATCGCCCTTTACAGTGTCGATATCCTCTGAAATACGGGTCATTTCATCTTTCAGGTCACTTAGCTTCTGCTGTTCCTTCTGCAGCAGCTCTTCGCCCTTTTCACATCGGGCAAGCTTTTCCTGCGACTGTTTTTTCAGGCTTTCTATCTCATCTGCACGGCCTAAAAGTCCTGTTGTCTTTGAAAGCGAGCCGCCTGTCAGAGAACCGCCGGCATTCACAACCTGACCGTCAAGAGTCACGACTTTAAAGCGATATGAATATTTCTTTGCGATCACCACTGCCTTATCAAGATCCTCAGCAACGACTATCCTTCCGAGAAGATTCATCAGTATGTCGTTATAGCATTCATCGCAGGAGCAAAGCTGTGCTGCGATCCCTACGAAGCCCTCACAGCCTTCAAGCCCCTTTTCACTGAGATTTCTGCCCTTTATTGTAGACATAGGCAGAAAGGTAGCACGACCGCCGCCTGTTTTTTTCAGGAATTCTATCGCCCTTTTTGCGCAGCCGTCATCTGTTGTAACGATATTCTGCATTGCTGCGCCGAGTGCGATCTCTATTGCTGTACTGTATTTGTGCGGAGTTTTTATTACTCTTGAAACAGGGCCGTGGATTCCCTCAAGTCCGCCTTTTTTTGCCTGACACAGAACATTCTTTACACTCTGCGCAAAGCCCTCAAGGTTATTTTCAAGGTCCTCAAGTATCTTAGCCTTGCCGGAAAGCTGTCTTGCTTCAAGGCTCAGTTCATTTATTTTTTCCTGATACTCCGAGCATTTTTTCTTTTGTGCATCAATGCTTTGCTGCTGCTTCTGCTGCTCTGCTGAAAGCTTTTCAATGCTTTTGTCGCAGTCAGAGGACATTTTCTTATAATCTGAAATAATATTATCAAGTGTTTCTATCTGAGAGCGTCTTGCCTTGAGGGTATTTTCGATCACCTCATTGCGTCCTGAAAGCTCAGTTATCGTACTTTCGGCTGTCATATATCTGATCTTTGCGTCGCCTGCCTTTGTACTGAGCCTTGCAAGTGCCTGATTTACTTCCTCAAGCTGTCCCTCGGATTCATTTTCTCCGCTTCGCAGCTTCAGAAGTTTATCTGTATATTTATCCTGCTTTTCAGTCTGTTCCGATTTAAGTGCCTCCAGCTTCCCGATATCCTTTTGTTTGTTTTCGATCTCCTTTTCAAGCTGTCTGCCTGTATCGGTATACATACGCACATCAGCCCTGATCCTTTCGGCGGTCTCCACATTATGTCTTATATCGCTGCGGATAACGGCTGACTGTGAGCGTTTTCCGGAAGCCTTTTCGTCATTTTCCGTGATCTCAGTGCGCAGCTGCTCCGTTTTCGCATTAAAGCCGTTCTGCTTTATGTAGATCTCTTCGCTTTCCTTCTGTATAGCTTCGAGTGCAGCCTCCGCATCGTTATACTGGGAATTTGCTACCGCAAGCTTATCTTCCTGATCTCTTACAGCGGATGCCGATCTATCAAGTGTTTTAAGCCACAAAGCGATCTCCAGTCCCTTTTTTTCGCCTGCATATTCAAGATATGCCTTTGCCTTTTCGGACTGTATTCTCAGCGGCTCGACCCTGCTCTCAAGCATACTGAGGTTATCCCTGAGTCTGACAAGGTTATTTTCTGTTTTATCGAGACGTCTTTCGGCGTCTGCCTTCTTATATCTGAATTTTGAGATACCTGCGGCTTCTTCAAATATTTCCCGTCGGTCCTCGCCCTTTGTTGCGACGATACTGTCAATCTTTCCCTGTCCGATCATGGAATAGCCGTCACGGCCTAGTCCCGTATCCATGAAAAGCTCATGTATATCCTGAAGTCTGACCGCTGTATTATTGATAAGATATTCGCTGTTTCCCGAGCGGTAGTAGCGTCTTGTTATTGCGACCTCATCGCCGTCAAATTGCAGCGTCCTGTCCTTATTCTCAAAGGAAAGCGTCACCTGTGCATAGCCTGTTTTCTTTCGCTGCTGAGTTCCGTTGAATATCACATCCTCCATCCTTGAGCAGCGCAGCGCCTTTGCCGACTGCTCTCCCAGCACCCAGCGTATCGCATCGCTTATATTGCTTTTTCCGCTGCCGTTCGGTCCGACAACTGCTGTTATTCCTTCTGTAAAATCCAGCCTTGTCTTATCCGGAAAGGTCTTGAAGCCGTGTACCTCCAATGACTTGAGTTTCAATCTATCACATCGTTTCCTTATTTATTCTTTGCTCCTGTATGCCGGGGCTTTGCCCCGCACCCCATCAGGGGCTCTGCCCCTGAACCACGGCAGGGCTCCTCGCCCTGCACCTCGCAAGGGGCTCAAGCCCCTTGACCTGCATTTTTTTAATCTTTTTTATGTCCTGTTTTTTAGTTTATAACCTTATTACTTTCTTATTATTTCACACTATTATAGTATCGTATTTATCAAGGCTTTCGTCTGTTTCTATCTTTACGGTTACGCCCATTTCACTGAGCTTTCTGATATTTGCCTTTCTTTGCCCGGTGAACCTTGACATACTTTTCGGATTTATGCGCACAGTCATTTCTCCGCTGACGATTCCCTTTGCTTTCATATCTGAAAGCATACGGTCAAGCATGATCCTGCTCTCGCAAAGCTCACGAAGGCTTGGGTGAAAGGCTCCTGCAGCCATGCTTTCCCTAAGACTTTCACTGTCGTGAAGTCCGAGACGTATGACAGATATCCCGCAGCCTTCAAAATATTCAAGAAGCTCTGCGCAAAGCGGAACAGACTGCTCTGCATCCGGCGGTGAATATACTCCGCTTTTATAAAGCTCATACAGCCTTGTTCCCTTCATAACCACCGTAGGATATATACGCATTGTATCAGGCTCAAGCTCTGCAAGTGAACGGGCAGTCTGTCTGTCCTTTTCAGGCGAGCTGCCATACAGCCCTGTCATCATCTGAAGCCCCAGCGAAAAGCCGTATTCATGTATCAGAGCCGAAGCCCTTCTGACATCCTCTGCGGTATGTCCTCTTTCGTTCATCAGAAGCACCTGCTCATCCATGCTTTGTGCGCCAAGCTCAATTGATGTAACACCGGAGCTTTTCAGTATATCGAGTATTTCATGGTTTATCGCATCGGGTCTTGTGGAAAGTCTGATACCGCCGAATTCTCCGCTTTTTACAAACGGTGCTGCGGCACTGAGAAGCTCCGTCATATATTCCCTGTCAATGGCAGTAAAGCTGCCGCCGAAAAAAGCTATTTCTGCATCTGCGGTTTTTTCCTTCAGACTTCTTCTTGCTGTTTGTACAGCAGAAATCACATCATCTGCATGTGGCTGAAAGCTCTGCCCCGTGATCTCCTTCTGATTACAAAAGGAACACTGATGCGGACAGCCGTTATGAGGAACAAATATTGCTATATTGGAATGTCTGATACTGACCGCCTCCCGGGATAAACATATTACTGATTATTCTCTCCTGAGCACACCGCTTTTTGCGGCGCAGTCAGGAAAAAACAATGAAGCATCTACTGCATAGCGCACAGGATATCCCAGCACATATGAAGTACCGCAGGTATCACAATGCTTTTCGTTTTCATAAACACATAGCTGAATATTATGCTCAGAACAACGACAGTGATAAAAGCTCCGCTCAGCAGGTTTTCTGCAAGTGCGCCTGTTCTGTACCAGACAGGAAAATGTATCAGCAAAAACAAAACTGCATTTATTACAATTGCTGCGATATTGCTTTTATCCTCCCTGAGAGTCACATTCAGGAGCAAGCCTCTGAAAGCCATTTCCTCACAAAGCCCTACGGATGCATATATCAGCACATCAAGCACTGAAAAACTGCTGTTAATCACAATACCGCCCTTTGCACGAAATGACAGTACAGCATGGAACATCAGAAATAGCAGTATTATCAGCAGATAAGACAGATGCTTCTTTTTCACCGAAAACATTTCACTTTTATGTACATACATACTGCTGTCAGAATTTCTGCTCAGAAGCAGTGCAGGCAGAAACCATACAGGAAGCTTTAATCCTATCTCTTTTACGAGCTCACCGACTGTTTCAGGCATATTTTTCAGAATAACAGGCATTATAAAAAGCTCAAGCAAAGCCCATGAGCCAAGCAGAGCAAGATAGAATATTCCGGCTGCTGTAAGTGCTTTTTTTCTGTCATGTAAAAGCGATGAATCCTTTGATCCCATAATATCACCCTGCCGCTCAGTAGCCCATAAGCTTGAGTGCTTCTCTTGCTGCCTGCTGTTCAGCTTCCTTTTTACTTCTTCCGCCGCCCTTGCCGATGACATTATTATTCAGATGCACCTCAACAAAGAAATGCTTGTCATGGTCGGGTCCTTCCTCACCCACAAGAACATAGGAAAGCTTTTCCTCAGGATTTTTCTGTATGATCTCCTGTAGTGTTGTCTTATAGTCCTTGAAGGCACGGGGCTTAGGATTCTTTATTTCAGGCTCCACCCAGTGAAGGATGAATTTCCTTGCCTGCTCCATTCCTCCGTCAAGATAGATCGATGCGATTATTGCCTCGAATGCATCAGCAAGTATTGACGGTCTTTCATTTCCGTGAAGGTTCCTTTCACCTCTTGAAAGACGGAGATAATCGCCGACTCCCAGTGCTGCGGAAAATCTGCAAAGGCTTTTTTCACATACAAGTGAAGCCCTGAGCTTTGAAAGCTCTCCCTCCGGAAGCTTCGGACAGTTACGGTAAATATAATCGGAAACAACTATACTCAGAACCGCATCTCCAAGAAATTCAAGTCTTTCGTTGCTTTTCACACCGTGACGCACCTCATTTGCATATGAAGAATGTGTCAGTGCATTTTCAAGATATGATATATTTTTGTAAGTATAACCAATTCGCTTTTCAAGCTCTTTCATTTTTTACCCCTCGGTATTTTTGTTATTTATCTGTGCGATCTTTTCGGCGATAATATCTATCGCACCTGTTGCTGCATAATCGGCTGCCGCCTTTATCGATACAGCGACCGCCACCTCATTTGCGCTTCCGTGAGTTTTGAATACAGGCTTGTTCACGCCCATAACCACTGCTCCGCCGTAGCGTTTGTAATCGAAATACTGTTTCAGCTCGTCCATTTCCTTTTTCATCATCAGAGCACCCAGCTTTGTCCTGAGATTCTTATAGAAAACTCCCTTGAACATTCCGACGATCTCTTTTGCTGCGCCCTCATACATCTTTGCGATCACGTTACCTGTAAAGCCGTCCGCAACGATAACCTCCGCAACTCCCGAGGGAATATCCCTCGCCTCGGTATTGCCGATGAAATTGATGTCAGTTTCCTTCAGCAGAGCAAACGCCTCATGTCTGAGGGTATCGCCCTTATGATCCTCTGTACCGACATTTGCAAGGGCAACTCTCGGATTTTTTATTCCGATTATCTTTTCCATATAAACGCTGCCCATTATTGCAAACTGTCTGAGCATTTCTGCCCTGACCTCCACATTTGCGCCTGCATCTATCAGCATAAACGGACCTCCGGATGTGGGCATGATCGGTGCAAAGGCAGGTCTTTTTATACCCTTGATACGCTTTACCAGCATTGTAGCTCCGAGTGTGATAGCTCCGCTGTTTCCTGCGCTGACAAAGGCGTCTCCCTTGCCCTGTGCTGTCAGCTTCAGTCCGACTGCCATGGAGCTGTCCTTTTTTTCCTTCAGCACCATGCCCGGATCGTCCTCCATGCTCAGCTCCTGTGCTGCATTATACAGGGTAAAGCCTGAAATATCAAGTCCGTTTTCCTCTGCACATTTCTTCACCTTTTCGGTATTACCCACAAGTGCAATATCTATTTCGGGATTTTTTTCCTTTGAAAGGATGCATCCCTTCAAAACGACCAGCGGTGCATTATCTCCGCCGAACGCATCTACAATCACTTTCATATTTGCCCTCCTGTTTTCTGGCTCTCTCATAGTGCTTTCACTTCACTATGCTCAGCAATCTGTTCAGTGGTATCATATATAGCTTTCAAGTATTTCCAGAGATCTCTTTGCATATGCCGCAGCACGCTCACGCTTGTCACGGATATGCCCGGCAAGCGGCGGCAGTATTCCGAGGTTTGCTCCCATCGGCTGGAAATCCTTTGATTCACAATTTGCTACATAACCGGACAATGCCCCGATCATTGTTTCCTGGGGAAGTATGAGAGGCGGCTGACTCTTATATCTTGCCGCAGCATTTATTCCTGCCATAAGTCCCGATGCCGCAGATTCCATATAGCCCTCGACGCCCGTCATCTGACCCGCAAAAAACAGCTCCGGGTCATCCTTCATTGCAAAATCCGCTCCGAGTATCTTTGGTGAATCAAGGAAGGTATTTCTGTGCATTACGCCATAGCGGACATATTCTGCATTTTTAAGTGCCGGTATCATTCCGAAAACTCTTTTCTGCTCAGGATATTTCAGATTTGTCTGAAAGCCTACAAGATTATAGAGAGTCTTTTCGCTGTTTTCCGTTCTCAGCTGGAGAACAGCCCAGGGTCTGTGACCGGTTCTCGGGTCACGAAGTCCGACAGGCTTCATCGGACCGAACCTGAGTGTATCAAGACCCCTTCCTGCAAGTATTTCCACAGGCATACAGCCCTCATACACCTTCGGGTTCATTACGTCAACATCATGTCTCGGCGCACGCTCTGCACTGACAAGAGCTGCATGGAAGGCTTCATATTCTTCCTTATTCATCGGGCAGTTGATATATGCATCATCGCCGCCCTTGTCATATCTTGACGCAGTAAAGGCGCAGTCCATATCGATACTTTCAGCTGTCACGATAGGTGCAGCCGCATCAAAGAAATGCAGACTTCCTCCGCAGCGGCTGATTATCTTTTCAGCAAAGGCATCGCTTGTCAGCGGTCCTGTTGCAACAACAGTTATTCCATTCTCCGGGAAATCCGTGACTTCACCGGCTATTACTTCTATATCGGGATGATTTTTTATTTTTTCAGTTACCATTCCGGAAAAAGCATTTCTGTCTACAGCGAGTGCACCGCCTGCCGGAACGCTGCACTTATCCGCACACTGCATAAGCAGAGACCCGAGTCTGCGCATTTCTTCTTTGAGGAGTCCTGCTGCGCTTTCGACTCTTGCAGCCTTGAGAGAATTCGAGCAGATAAGCTCACAGAAATCATCACTTGAATGAGCAGGGGGCTTTTTCATAGGCTTCATTTCATAAAGCCTGACCCTGATCCCTCTTCGGGCGATCTGCCATGAAGCCTCACAGCCTGCAAGACCTGCTCCTAGTACATTTACAAACATCACTTCACCGCCATACCGGTATTATTTCTGTATTCAGTCTGACAAAAACAGATACTTACAATATATTCTATCATATTTTTACTCTTATCGCAACTGTTTTAAAAGCAAAACCGGCGCCAGCGTGTGACAAACGTGTGACACAGGTATTAAGGAGCAGCTATGGCTGTCATCAATTCGTAAATGTAACTATATCTGATAATGGTATGAAAGCCGGTTTTGCTGTCACCGGAAATCAAGGAAACGCTGATTAATTCTTTAATCGGCGTTTTGGGTATGGGGCGCAGCCCCACGCAAAAGCACTTCGGATTTCCTTACATATTTGAAAATGCCGTTTATTCGGTGTTTCCTTAAAATAACCAAAAGTTTATTAAAAATCATGTGAAAAACGGCAAAATGCTTGTTGACAGGAAATAATGTTATTAGTATAATAAAAAAGTAACTTGAAGATTATGGATAATTGTATGTATCTGGAGGAATAAAATGAATACAGTGAAAAAAATTACTGCTCTGACACTTGCAGCAGCAGTTGCAGCCTCGGCTTTTGTTATGTCTGCCTGCAATAAGGATACAAAGGAAGAAGAAAAAGAAGCACAGTCAAGTGCTGAAACATCTGTGGAGAAATCAGAGGTGTCTGTTGAGGAATCATCAGAGCAGCCTGAGGATATCAGTGCGATAACTGCAAAGCCTGAGATTACAAAGGAACAGCTCAGCAGCATCGATAATTTTATAGCCCAGTATAAGACTATTCCTGAATTCACATTGAATGCAGAGACGATAGATGCGAAGGCGATCGCAAAGGATAAGAAGATCAGCTTTATACCGGATAATTCAAATAATATTTTTACATCCCTTGTAACAGATCAGTTTATAAATGCCGGAAAGACAGTAGGCTTCAAGGAAGTTATTGCTGATGAATCCGACGGCACACCAGCATATTATAATTCTGCTCTTGAAAAGGCAATAAAGGAAAGCGAGCTTATTGTAATGTACGGTGATATCAATAAGGATCCGCTCGCCACAAATATTGAGCTTACTCAGGCAAACGGAAAAAGGGTACTGTCCGCAGGCTATGTGGGAGAGGGCATGAAGGATCACTATGTTGATTACACTATTCCGATAGATTATCAGCTTGCAGGTAAGCTTCTTGCGGACTGGGCGATCAGTCAGAACAAGGGTAAGGTGAATACCCTTGCAATTAATAATTCCGATTCGACAGTTTCAACATCTGTTTACAAAGGCTTTTCCGCAGAATTCACAAATTATGTTACAGAGGGCTACTGCACTGTGCTCAGCGGTTCTTCAATAGAAACCGGCAATGGTCTTGCAGCAAAGATAAAGCAGGCACTGGAAAAGGATGCTAATCTGAACTATATCGTAGTTCTTGATGAAACTATGATAAATGATGCAGTCAGCGCCGTGGATCAGAGCGGAAAGAGCATAAAGATAATCTCAACAGGCGGCGGTACATCAGCCTTCACATCAGCTCAGAACGGTAAGCTTGATATGCTTGTCGCACAGAGCTATGAATGGACAGCATATGCAATGCTTGATTATTCACTGAGAGTTCTCGGTGAGGAGAAGCTGCCTGATATACAGAGCGTACCTGTAAGAGTTGTAACAAAAGAATCAATAGCAAACGATCTTGAAAATACAGAGTATGAAGAGATTGACGGCTTCTATGAAATATGCTTCGGTGCAAATTTCATAACCGGATATCGCAAGCTCTGGGGACTCGGAGAATAAATAACAGGCTGCTGCGTCTATGGATTGCAGCAGCTTTTTATTTTTCAAATTGACCGTGAGAAAAGAAAAACATTATATTGACAATATTATGTGATTTGTAATATAATAATTTCAGGTCTTCGGTTATCTGTATTGAGGATATAAAAGAGTCTGACAGCTCACATATCTGTGCAGAAAACTGTAAGCAGATTTTACTGAAAATATATACGATTCAAAGACAAATGGCTTACACCCGGAGGATCCTTCCATAAGTAGTGTCTGCTTTTTTCTCCCGAAGAGATTAGAAATACCGATAAACAGTAGAGTTTCAGGGTAAGACATGGTATAATAAGTGCAAGGAAAAATACAGAA
>CACWVH010000017.1:29920-37652 GCA_902764235.1 uncultured Ruminococcus sp. | reverse complement strand
GGGACGGCGGCAGGCGTGCTGCGCACGCCTGCCGCCTGGCTGAAATGAAAACCCGGAAGGTTTAAAAAAAGATTTAATTCAATTTCACGGATTCAGGTCATATTGTGCAAAAAATGCTGATGCAATCCAGGCACTGGATTTAATCAGTGCGTTCTTAATTATTTGGTTTTATAAAAAACGGAGAACCCTTCGGCTCTCCGTTTTTTATGTATTATTATTTGTTTGCCTCTGATTCGGTTATGAACTTCTTAGCAAGGTTCATAACTTCCTTTCTCTGCTTCGGAGAAAGATTACGCACAACAAAAAGCAGCTCCACTTCATACTTTGTTGTAGCATGTGTGCGGTACTTGAGACTATCCTCATCAGCAGGACCGGAATGGATCTCCGCTACTGCTGCCTCAAGCTCCTCTTCAACACCCTGAAGCAGCTGTGTGTAATTGATATTGTACACCTTAGCTATCTTGATAAGCGTGTTGATGTCAGGCTTTGTCTTTCCTGTTTCGTAGTAAGTGTAGGTTGAGCGCTCGATCTTCAGACGATCAGCTACCTGCTGCTGAGTCAATCCACACTCGTGTCTGTAATACTTAAGCCAATAAGAAATCATGCTATACATTTCTATATAACCCCCATTCAATTTTGTTCCCTTTGGCAATTCTAATAGTAATATTATATAACATTTTTTTGATTTAGTCACGCACTTTCAATTAGTTTCACAAATTTTCTACAATTCACACAAAAACAGAATATTCGATAATCTTTTTATTGTACATTAATATGCATTTTGGTGCATATTTATCAAATTTTTTTGCTTTTTTACCACAAAATGACAACTAAGCTCTGTGTTTTTTACTGTATTTTTCTTTTTTAATAATATGTGATTACACAAAAACAACAATACAAAAATACCCAGATGAAGAATATTCTTCCATAAGAGAACACCGGTCACCGCTGTTTTAACAGTATAATAAAACAATAGTAACTTATTATTCTTTTGGTCAGATTATTCAGGACAATACGAGCCCTTTGCTTTCTGATCCGGGAGCATCAGCTGCATAATTCTTTTATTATTCTGTCTGCCTCGTTCATATCAGCAGCCTCTATCCCCTGTTTCAATCTCTCCTGATCTGCTGCCGGAAGATCAGAAACAAGACTGTCAGTTGTAAAAAGAACCTTTTTGTCACGCTTTCTGTATAATGCCACCCTGCCTGAAAATACCGAAACAATATAGCCGCTGTTCAGCTCCTGCTCGGTGCGGACGTCTGCATCCTGCTGCTGTGACTGTGCTGCCTCATAATCCGATGGTGTAAGGTATGATGTGATAAATATAGATGAAATAAGCAATATACCTGTTACTGCAATCAACTTTTTCATTTTTCTTCTCCTTCTCTGCCATATAGCCCTTCCGGCTTTTTATTACTGTTTTAACAGCATTTCTTCAGGTCTTCCGTTTATATTTTTGGATAAATTTATGCAATTATTCACTCAGAGGATATATTTTTTTTACAAATTCACAGTTATTATAATACAGTATTTCATTTTTAAAAAAACTTATTCCATTTTTGTTTTTTTATGATATAATAGTTTGTGTATATATTTAAGGTAGAAAGTGTTCCAGACGGCGTTCTTCCTTCTACATCATCATGCAGGTCTGATTATCGGGCATTCACCTGATATTCTTTCCTGTCCGGCAAATACTATCTCAGGAGGTAAAAATCATTTATGAGAAAAACTGACATTAGTCATTTTAATGACGAAGCAGCTTCCGGCTCAGCTGTCTCTACCCGAACGGCTGTCGGCGGTGTATTCTCAGCTATCGGCAAGTTCCTTCTTACCGGGCTCGCTGTTTTCCTGATAACTTCTCTGGTTGTGGGAATTTCTATGCTTGTCTATATTATCGGTATCGCAAGTGAACCGGTCAATATCAATCTTAACAAGATCAAGCTGTCACTGACAAGCTTTGTCTATGTGAAAAATGATAATGATGAATATGAAAAATATCAGGAGCTTTATTCGGGTGAAAACCGTGTATGGGTCAAATTCCAGGATATCCCCAAGCATATGATCGAGGCTCAGGTGGCTATCGAGGATAAGCGTTTCTGGGAGCACGAGGGTGTTGACTGGTATCGTACAGGCGGCGCTATTTTTACAATTGCGACCGGTAAATCCCAGTTCGGCGGATCCACTATCACTCAGCAGCTGATAAAGAATATTACCGACGATAATGAGGTCAGCCTCACCCGTAAGCTAAGGGAAATCTTCCGCGCACTGAAGCTGGAGGATGAATATACAAAAGATGATATCATTGAAGCATATCTGAATATCGTAAACTACGGCGCAGGCTGCCGCGGAGTGCAGTCAGCTGCCGATATTTACTTCAATAAGAGGATACAGGACTGCTCCATTGCAGAATGTGCTGCTATTGCCGGTATCACACAGAATCCTGTCGCTCTGAATCCTCTTGATTATCCTGAAAATAACAAGGAAAGACGCGAAACTATTATTCAGCAGATGTACGATCAGGGCATTATTACCAAGGATGAATACCAACAGGCCATGAAGGAATCTGCCAATATGAAATTCATCGGATATGTTGTAGAAGATGAAAACGAGGACGAAAATGAATGGAACTGGTATATGGACAGGGTTTTCCGAGATGTTGTCAAGGATCTTCAGACAGAAATGAAGATCGGTCCCGATTATGCCGAAACAATGGTATATAATGAGGGTCTCAATATCTACTGCGCAATGGATGTCAAGGCTCAGGAAGCAGCGGAGAAAAAGATACGTGAATGGAAAACTCCTAAGGATGAGTATCTTGACGTCGGCTATGAAATGATGGATTTTGAGGGACGAGTGCTTGCAACCGTAGGCAGCAGATTTGAAAAGGACGGACGCCTTCTCTGGGATAATGTAACCCAGTCTGTTCTACAGCCCGGTTCAACCATCAAGCCTGTATCTTCCTATACTATCGCACTTGACAGAGGCATGATCAATTTCTCATCACTTATCGCTGATAAGCCTGTATCTGACTGGGGTCTTGATGCAGACGGACAGGTAATATCAGGCCCTAACAACTGGTACGGCAAGTATTACGGTACCATCACAGTTACAAGAGCTCTTAACCTTTCTTCAAACGCTGCCGCAGTATCTGTGGTAAATGATGTAGGTCTTGATGAAAGCTACAAATTCCTTACTGAGAAGCTTAATTTCAGACACCTTGATCCTGAGCACGACGCTGAAAATCTTTCAGGTCTTTCAATCGGCGGCTTCTACGGTGGTACAACGGTTGAAGAAATGACAGCATCATATGAGATCTTTGTAAACGGCGGTTATTATTATGAGCCTTACAGCTACTTTATGGTAACTGACAATGACGGAAATACACTGCTTGACAATTCTGACAGAGGTAAGCCGGATCAGATCATTTCTACTGAGACCTCAACTATTATGAACAGACTTCTTCATGAGGTAGTTAATTCCGGAGGCGAAACGCTCGGTTACAGAGCTGCTATTGACGGATGGGATATCATCGGAAAGACCGGTACTACCGACTCTTCGTGTGACAACTGGTTTGTAGGCGCTTCCCCCTATGCCCTCGCAGGTATATGGGCAGGACATGATTCCTCAAAGCCTATAGCTGAGGATGAGGTCAACAAAGCTCATTACCTCTGGAGAGATATCATGGCTGAATGGCTCAAGGGCAAGCCACAGAAAAACTATAATCTCGGCGGAGACGTGGTTCAGCATAATTATGTTATCGAGGACGGCGGTCTTACGGATATGACTCTCGACGGTGTAACAGCAGTCGGCTACTATACAACTGATAATATGCCGGGAGATTCCACATACGGTCAGAGACGTTCGGATACCAGTTCAACTCAGACAAGCTATTACAGCAATGATGATGAAGAGGATGACGATACGGATTATACTGACGACGAAGATACCGACGAGGATACAACAGATGAAGATACCGGTGAAGAAAGCACCGATGACGAGTATACTGATGATACCGGCACTGATGACGGTACGGATGATACCAGCACTGACGATACAGACACCGGTACAGACGATACAGACATCACTGATGACACCGGTGATGATACTGCGGCAGATGATACCGGATATACTGATGACGGCGGTGACGAAGATCAGGGTCAGTATGAACCGGAACCTGAACCGGAGCCTGAACCTGAACCGGAGCCTGAGCCGGAGCCTGTTCAGGATGATACTGCTGCCGAGTAGTCATTTCAGACAGACAAAATGCTGTATCCGTTCAGAAATATGCATATAAAAACAAATAACTGATATCCCGGAAAATTCGTCCGGGATATCAGTAAGATTCAGACAAAAGTAAATAATAAGCTGACACATCTTTCAGCATAAAACAGAAATAGCCGATTGTAAAATGGGCAGACACCTCGCCAAAACCCGAGAAACTTTGAAAAAGCGGAGAAAAATGTATAATTGCAAATTCAAAAATCCGCATGAACAGATGTTTTTCGACTTTAACAATCAGCTATAAAACAGAAAAATAAGGAGTTATAATTTATGATACAGGTTGCAGTAATGGGACACGGAGTAGTTGGCTCGGGTGTTGTAGAAGTTCTTGAAAACCATCGTGAGAGCATTGCCAAACGAGCTAAGGAAGAAATAAATATCAAATATATTCTTGATATCAGAGAATTTCCTGACAGTCCCTATGCAGATAAATTTACAAAAAGCTTTGATGATATCGTTAATGACGATGAGGTCAGAGTTGTTGCAGAGGTCATGGGCGGAGTAAACCCGGCTTATGATTTTACAAAAAGATGCCTTTTAGCAGGCAAAAGCGTTGTTACCTCAAATAAGGAGCTTGTGGCTACAAAGGGCGCAGAGCTTCTTGAGATCGCTAAAAACAATAATGTAAACTATCTTTTTGAGGCAAGCGTCGGCGGCGGTATACCGATCATCAGACCTATCAGCCAGTGTCTTGCAGCAAATGAATTTGTGGAGATCGCAGGTATCCTTAACGGTACAACAAACTTTATCCTCACAAAGATGATAAAGGACAATATGTCCTTCGAGGACGCTCTTAAAATGGCTCAGGAGCTTGGCTATGCCGAAAGAAATCCTGCGGCTGATGTGGAGGGCTACGATGCCTGCCGTAAGATCGCTATTCTTGCTTCTCTTTCCTATGGCAAGCATATCTATCCCGAGCTTGTACATACAACAGGCATTACGAAGATTACGCTTGAGGATGTGGCTTATGCTTCCGCATGGGGCGGTGTTATCAAGCTTATCGGTCAGGTAATGCGTCTTGATGACGGCAGACTTGATATCTCTGTTGAACCGATGTTCATAAGCAATGACAGCCAGCTTTCAAGTGTTGATGATGTATTCAACGGTATTCTCGTCAGAGGCGACGCAACAGGCGATGTTGTGTTCTACGGCAAGGGCGCAGGAAAGCTTCCGACAGCAAGCGCTGTTGTAGCTGATATCATTGACTGCGTAAAGCATCTCAAGGCAAGAAAATACCTCTACTGGGCAGACGGAGACGAAACTCTTGTCAAGCCTTACGAAGAAACAGAATTCCCTGTATTCATCAGAGTACAGGCTGATGACAAAAACGCCGCTGCTAAAAAGGCTGCTGAGCTTTTCAAGGAGACAAAAACACTTTCAAGAAACGGCGAGTCTGAAAATGAATATGCCTTCACAACCGGCATAATGTCAGCAGCAGATCAGCAGAAGGCTGTGGATGAGCTTGAAAAAGCAGGCTTCAGTGTACTTTCAAGGATCCGTATTTCAGATCTTTAATTCCGCTGTAATCATATAGGGTCAACCCTTTATATGTAATATATATTTACAGGCAATGAACAAATCGAAAAAACAATTGGGGGAAAAAACATGAGTTTAATCGTTCAGAAATTCGGCGGCAGCTCTGTTGCAGACGCTGAAAGAGTCTTTAACGTTGCAAAGATCGTTACTGACACCTACAAAAAAGGCAATCAGGTCGTAGTTGTAGTTTCCGCTCAGGGCGATACAACGGATGATCTAATCGAAAAAGCTAACGAGATTAATCCCAATGCTTCAAAAAGAGAAAAGGATATGCTCCTTGCAGCAGGCGAGCAGATCTCGATCTCTCTTCTTGCTATGGCAATTGAGAAGCTTGGTTATCCGGTAGTATCACTTCTTGGCTGGCAGGCAGGCTTCCAGACCTCTTCTGCATATACATCAGCCCGTATCAAAAAAGTCAGAACAGACAGGATCAGCAAGGAGCTTGACAAGAAAAACATCGTTGTTGTTGCAGGCTTCCAGGGACTGAATAAATATGAGGATGTCACAACTCTCGGCAGAGGCGGCTCTGATACAAGTGCTGTTGCCATTGCTGCTGCAATGAATGCAGATCTCTGTCAGATCTTCACGGATGTAAAGGGTGTATATACAGCCGATCCGAGAAAGGTCGAAAACGCAAAAATGCTTAAAAGCATCTCCTATGATGAGATGCTTGAGCTTGCAACTCTCGGCGCACAGGTTCTTAATAACAGAAGCGTTGAGATGGCTAAAAAGTATAATATCGAGCTTGAGGTTCTTTCAAGCTTTACCAATACACCCGGTACAATTGTTAAGGAGGCAGCAAAAATGGAAAAAATGTTGATAAGCGGTGTGGCTAAGGATACTGACGTAGCGAGAATTTCAGTTCTCGGTGTTCCGGATGAACCGGGTCTTGCATTCAAGATGTTCTCAAGACTTTCTGCAAAGAAGATCAATATTGATATCATTCTTCAGTCTATCGGCCGTGACGGCACAAAGGATATCTCCTTCACTGTTGCAAAGGACAACGCAAAGGAAGCTGCTGAGGTTATGGAGGATTACATCAACACAGTCGGCGGTAAGAGCGTTTCTATTGACGAAAAGGTCGCTAAGATCTCTATCGTCGGTGCAGGCATGGAAAGCCATGCAGGTGTTGCAACAAAGATGTTTGAGGCACTTTATGACGCTCACATCAATATCCGTATGATCTCTACAAGCGAGATCAAGGTTTCTGTTCTTATTGATGAGGACAAGGCTGACGCAGCTGTTAAGGCTATCCACTCAAAGTTCTTTGATGAGGACTGATTAATTTAAAGGATTATCTGCCGGTGTACGAATCTTTTTTGTACACCGGTTTTTCTGTTATTATTCGTTTAATCGCATAATTCGATTTCTGAATTATTGTAATATCCGACTATTGTGCAGGTGTGGTTATTATGTTATCATTATTATAAAGATTATTGAGCTAAATATGATTTTTCCGATTATTCATAGTAAAAACATAATCCTCATTCAAAATTGTCAGGCTGAAAACAAAAATCGCAAAGGAGGAAAGATATGAACAGATCAAAGCTTCTTTTTTTCGCAGCTATTCTGGTTATTCTGCTCTGCGGCTGCGTAGAAAACAACAAAACGGAAAATACCCGGTCATCTGTAAATGAAAGCAGTGCAACTGCTTCTTCGTCGATATCAGAAAAAAATGTATCTGAAAATACCGGGGATAGTTCAGACTCTGACAGGAGCAGTAGCTCCTCCACAGATAAGGGTATAGAAAAAAACGATAATGAAAGCATTTCCGGCGATGGTTCATCAACAACAAATGACCCTGAGAGTATATTTAAAACCTGAATCCGTGAAATTGAATTAAATCTTTTTTTAAACCTTCCGGGTTTTCATTTCAGCCAGGCGGCAGGCGTGCGCAGCACGCCTGCCGCCGTCC
>CACWVH010000017.1:0-29896 GCA_902764235.1 uncultured Ruminococcus sp. | reverse complement strand
ATGGGTGAACAACTTAAAAACCTGAAATGCATAAAACAACGCATTATCTCTGGGTTTTTCAGAACAATCAATAATGAGTTTCACGGATTCAGGTAAAAATCTTGACAAGCTTTCAGAGGAACAGAAAAAACAGCTTGAGGAGCTTGATTATACCGGTTATCTCAATGACGGTGCTCATTATCCGTATGCTGTCGCCAGGGTTCTGGGATATGAGGATGAATCAGGAAGAAAGGTGACCTATGAGGATGTTAAAAGACTGCTAAAAGAGGCTGAGGAAAAATATCCTGCTCTTGATCCTCCGGAAAATATGGATATCAATGAAAAATGGGGTTATGCCTCGTCCCGGCTTATAAAGCAAAAGGAATACGTTATTTCTGCTCTCAGGAAAATACAGTTCTTTTCCGATTACTCTTTTACCGGCTCGTCACAGGAGGAATACTACTACTGGACTGAGACCTATTCTCCGAAAAAGCCTGTAAAATCAATCAATATCGTAATAACGAATAACAGAATAGCTTCGATCGTTTACAAGGAATATGATGAAAACAATAATGAAACATTTTCCGAAATAACTAATCCCTTCGGTGATACAAATGAAAAATTCGTAGAACTGTTCGGACCGTTATCTTAAGGAATCACTGAATAAATCACGCCTTACGGCTCAGCACCTGTCTTGCTTGCCCTTTTTTCGTCATCTTGCCGGCGTGCCGATCAGAACCTTCATGCGGCTGATTATAGTCTCTTCAAAAATCCCAGAAATATTTTACACTAATTCTTGTGCAAAAAGCCCTTGACAACCGTCAGGTTGCCTGCGGTCTTTTTGCACAATCTGACGAAAAAATTGCTAACGCAATACAGGCACTGGATTTAATCAGTGCTTACTTAAATGTATTCAGAGCTATGACGGACTGCGGCTGTAAAATGCAGCAGTCCGTCAGGTTTTTATGAGCACTGCTTATTCCTATCTGCAAAACGGGTAATAATATAAACTGTGATAAAGCCGGCAATGCATAGCAGAATATTTATAGGAAGTCTGCTGCTGTCGGTATTTTCCGGAAAAATATCATACACTGAGGACATGACAAAGCCTGTTATCACCATATATGAGGCAGCAGGATATTTTTTTATTGCTTTATCTGTAAGCCCTGCCGTCAGCACCGTTCCTGCCCCGGCACCTGCAAGAAGCGGCAGCAAAAACATTATATCCGGATTATGCAGACAGCCCCATACCGCTTCATACATTCCTAGTATCAGCAGAAGATGGGACGTGCTGATGCCGGGAAGGACCATCCCGACAGCTATTATAAAGCCGCATATCACATTTATTAAAAAACTTCCTTCACCCGGCTTTGCAGCAGGAATGAATCTGATCCCGACAGCAGCGGCAGCTCCGAAAAGAGCAAATACAGCATAATACATCTCCCTCGGTCCGATACCCGATTTTTTTACAAGCAATGGTACGGCTCCGAGTATTGCTCCGATAAAAAAGAACATTGAAAGCTCATACTGACTGTCAATCAGAGCTATTACAAGACCTGAAAATAAATACGCTCCGCACAGTCCGCCTGCCGCAAACGGAAGAAGATATAATACAGATTTTTTCGGAGTGCGGAAAATCCCTCCGGCGGCTTCCGTAAGACTGTCATAGATATCAAGTATGATCGCCGCTGTTCCTCCGCTGAGACCCGGTATCAGCATTGACGATCCGATTATCGTTCCTTTCAGAAAATCTTTAGTCAGCGAAATTATGTGCTTTTTGCATATCAGCATATTTTCCCTCCGATAAAATTATCGCTTATCAACTATCTGTACTTGAAAAAATAATAAAAATATGCGATAATAAAATGATAAGTTTATAGTATTATTATGTTTATGCAATGTACAGTATTTTTTATCATATCAATATCATAAATTTCTTCATTTCCTTTGAGGTGACTATTTAATGAAAAAAAGGATTCTTTCGATTATTATAGCAATTGCTCTGACTGTTGTTGTTTTTGCTTTGCCTATAATCAATCCGGGAGCTGACGGTATTCAGAATACCTCCGAAAAAATTAACCGTTCCGGAACAATTGTCAGCAATAAAAATAAAAAGGACGAAAAAACTCAGGAAAAAACAACTATACCTAAAAGCGATACAACTGTTACCTTTCTTATCACAGTTGACGGCGACAGTCTGTATGACTCTGTAAAAAGATCAGCCGGTGAGTACCGGAATGTATATGAGCTTATCAGGTCAGATGAATACCGTAAGTATACTGATGCAGTAAGAAAATCTCAGGCTATCGTCAAGGCAAGCATAGAAAAGGTCATTGAAGGCTCTGATTTTAAAAACTGTTACAGCTATAATACTGTTGTGAACGGCTTCAGCGTAAAGGCACCGTACAGCGCACTTGATAAGCTGAAAAAGATCTCAGGTGTACAGTCAGTCAATCCTGTGTTTACTAATTATCTCACTATTTCAGAAGCTGACGAAGAGGATTATTACGATTACGATCCGGATAATGATTACTATTCCGATGACTATACTGCTGATGAAACAGATGACGATTATTATTCAGATGATGATAATTATAATTATGATTACACGGAGGAGGATGATTCCGGAGATCAGGATACCTCTGATATTTCAGAGGGAGAGGAGGACTCTGGAGACAGCGGAGAAAGCTCAGAGGCTTCTCAGAAAGAGGAGGACGAAAATCCGGCTTCCTTCCATAAAATGACTCAGACTGATGCTGCGCTCAGATCCGGCTTTACAGGAAACGGAAAGACGATCGCTGTGATAGATAATGCCTTTGACTGCTCGGAAAAGGTCTTTTCAACAATGCCTGTTTCAAAAAAGCTCAACTCAGATGATATCAGATCGGTTACCTCCAGAGCTGCACTCAATACAAAGGATAATGCGTCTCTTACAAAAAGCGATAAGATTATTTTCGCATATGATTACGCAGGCTTTGACAGCGATACTTACTCTGAAAATTCAGACCACGGTACAAAAACTGCCGCTCTCGCTGCAGGAAAAATTGAGTCGTCAGAGGATAACAGTACATTTGAGGGTATGGCTCCCGATTCACAGCTTATACTTATGAAGGTATGCCCTGATGATTCAGATTATGCCGGTGATGACGTGATTCTGGCAGCACTTGATGATATCGCAAAGCTTTGCCCGGATGTTCTTAATATCAGTCTGGGACTTCCGAGAAGCGCACCATCCTGTGCACTTACCGAAAAAGCTATTGAGGTCATTTCCGATGAAGGTACGATCATCTGCTCAAGTGCCGGAAACAATGCTGAAAATACTTACTCAGGACAGGAAAACGGTATTGACGCAAAATACACAGATTACAGTACGATCTCCTATCCTTCTTCCATGAGCTGTGTAATATCTGCTGCTTCTGTTGACAGCGACAGTGCAGAATATGATTATATAGAAATAGAAAACGGCACTAAATTCCCCATTGCTGACATTATATGTGATGACAGCGAGGATAATCCGGATTTTTCTGAAATAACTGAACAGATCCCCTATATATTTTTTGACGGCTTTGGTGAAGAAGAGGATTATGACAGTTCAAATGTCTACGGTAAGATCGCTGTTGTAAAGCGTGGAGGTATTTCGATAACGGATAAGATCAGAAACGCTTCCTTTGCCGGTGCAGCAGGTATTCTGATAATTACTGATGAACCTTTATATATACGTTTCAAAACTGATTATAAGGGTATCCCCTGCGCTGCAATAGACAGCTCTGCATTAAATTATTTTTCGCAGTTTATTCCTACGGGCAATCTGAGCTTCCGGACCGGGGGCAGCTTTGATATCTCTACCGGCGGAAAACCATCATCCTTTACGTCCTGCGGTGTCACAAGTAACCTGAAGCTTAAACCCGATATTTCCGCCCCCGGCACTGATATCGTTATTCCTGCGGGGGATACGGATAAGCGATTCAACGGAACATCCGCCTCAAGTGCCGTTATCTCAGGTGCTGCTTCTGTAATGTCCCAGTATTTCAGCGAATCAGATGCTGATTTCGGAGATAGTCCGATATCATCTGTTATTTCTGCCATAATGATGAATACCGCTGTACCTGTACAGTACGAAAAAGGGCTATATTATACGCCAAGGCTGCAGGGCTCCGGTATTCTGAATATAAAAAATGCCGTCAACACTCCGGCATATGTTACCGATGAATCCGGTCTGGGTGCTGTCAGTGCGGGTGACAATAAGGATGGTAAATTCACCTTTTCGCTTACCCTCCATAATTTTTCAGATCAGAAGCAAGATTACAAGCTTTCATATGCTTCACAAAGCGATAAGCTTGAATCCCGTAACAATAAGCTTTACAATACACTCAAGCCCGAATCCCTGACTTCTAAAACAACCATGACCTTCCGGCAGAATGGCAAGGAGATCACTGAGATATCCGCAAAGCCGGATGAAAGCATTGTGATCGAATGTACGCTTGAGCTTGATCCGGAGCTTGTGATCTATTATGAACAGGCTGCCGGGTGCGGAATGTATATCGACGGTTATGTATTTTTCACGCCTGTCAATAATGATATATGCACCCTGTCTGTACCCTATACCGGATACTGCGGAAGCTGGGAACAGTCTGAGTTATTCGATGCTGATATATATCAGAATATAATAGAGCCTGCTGTCGGCGCAAGCAGCCTTGTTGCCTGCTCAACTGACAGTAACAGTATAAAAAGTGCTGTGCTTGGCAAAAATGTATTCACAGGAAAATATAACGGACAGAAAATCTTTATCGGACGTGATACAGTTAAAAATATCTATGATCTGTCATATAATTCTTCTTCGTTCATTATCCCTGATATATATCTTCTGAGAGACGGCGCTGATTTTACGATCAATATCACAGACAGCTCAGGCAAAACAATTTACGATCAGAACATCGGCAATGTGTCAAGCTTTGCAGACGCTGAAAGAGAACCGTTTACAGCACTGCTCAATTCCTTCAATTCCGACAGTCTAAGAAACCTTTTCTCAGAATTGCCGGAGGGAAAGTATACCTACACTGTATCTGCTTCAACAATTGCCTCTGACTCAGGCAAGGGTGATGTTCAGTATGTAAGCTATGACTTCACTGTAGATAATACTCAGCCCGAAGCTCCGAAAACCGAGATCTTTTCAAAGGACAACAAGGTCTATCTCAGATTGAAGGCATCCGATGACAAGGCTATGCACGGATTTGTGCTTTATACTGCAAACGATTTCAACAATATGCTCAGCTACAGCGACCGTCTTGATGTACTGATGGAAAATAATTATATAAACGAGGATTCATATAAAATGGTCTCATCTGAATTCAGCGGCAGCTCTGCCGAATTCGTTTACGATATTACCGATCTTTATGTTTCCCTGCTTTCACTCAAAAGCTATGCAGAGCAAAACGATATGAATGTCCCTATCCCGACAAAAATCTTTGCCCGCTCTGCTGATGCTGCATTCAATCTTTCCGCCCCTGTTGAATGCCGTACAGTCGTTCCCGGAAGTGCGACATATAATTTTACAGATCAGGACGGAGATCCGGTCAAAGGTATCAGCATGACTCTTGACGGTCAGACAGTCATCAGTGATGAAAACGGTGATATTGTTTTTACCGATATTATTCCTGACGTATATGCTGCTGCAATTACAGAATTGCCGGATGACTACAAAACTGACAAAACTGTTTTTCTTGTAGATATCTCTAATTCAGAATATGAGATCAACGAAAAATTATCTGTAAAATTCACCGGAAGCAAAAAAACTGTTGATGAAAAATCAGAAGCTGAAGCTTCTGTGCCGGATGAAGCTATGACAACTGCCAAGCCAGCAAACAATGATAATAACAGCAGCGGTTTTGATGTGGAGGATTCTACCTTTGCTATCATTTTCATCGGTGCAATGCTTCTCTTTTCTACCTTATCCCTCCTTCTCAGCAAAAGACACCGGTTCTATGATTACGAGCCGCTTCAGGAAGGCGAGAATTATGAGGACAGTTCAGATCAATAGCAAAACACTTATACAATTACTTCATAAGGCTTGTTTTAGTGATATTTTTGCCTGAACTGCGATTTCGACATTTTCAGCTGGTGGGCAAGAGCGCAGCGATCCCCGCGAAACTGACTGCGGAGGCACTCCCACGGAATTCAATTTTTAAAATCTTCTCATAATTATTATCTTTTTTGATACCGAAGGGGTGCGGGGGCGGCCGGAAAGCCCCCGCATTTCGCTTCAAATTTAAGTAGAATGTAAGAAAAAAGGTTAAATAATATTTCTTTATAAGAAAGTTGATTTCCGTGAGGCACTCCGCCGCCGGCTTGATATAATTCCGGAGATATGATATAATAAGAACATATATGATGGAAAAGAATGAATTTTTGTCTGTAACAATTTTACTTTAATTTTTGCTGCTAATCTGAATAATCCGATAGAAGATATAACCAATTACTTTTAATTTTTTTCGTGAAGGAGAAATATCATGCTCAGGCAGATCGTTGCATGGGACAACAGAATATTAAAAAAGCTTGCTGCAAAGCATACTCCTTTACTGAATAAGATTCTTGTGCCTGTGACAAAAAGCGGAAACAATGGATACATCTGGTTTGCGATATGTATTCCACTTCTGCTTCTGAACAAGTACAGACTCACAGGCTTTACAGTAATTCTTGCAATGATAATAAGCGGTCTTACAGGTGAAATAACCATCAAGCATATTGTCGGCAGAGTCCGCCCCTGCAACCGGGATTTCGGGAAGGATCTGCTGATAAAGCATCCGGCTCATTATTCCTTTCCCTCGGGGCATACCTCGTCCTCCTTTGCTGTTGCAATGGTAATGTTCTTTATGCTCCCGGCACTTTTTATACCGGTGCTTCTTTACGCTTGCCTGATGGGTTTTTCACGTATGTATCTGCTGGTACATTATCCGACGGATGTAATAGCCGGAGTTTTTCTCGGAACATTATGCGGCTCCGTTGCCGTTGCTGTTTCGCCGTACATACCGTTCTTCTCATTCTGACAAATATCTGTCAGAATGTCTTTTGAATCAGCAGCAGGCTTCCAAAAAAAACGTGCAAAATAAACTATTAAAAATCAGCCCCGAAGAAACCTTTACATTTCTTCGGGGCTTAAGCTATTTTACTGACATCATATAATTCGATCAGTTATTATCAGATTTAGTAAATTTTTCCTCCGTCTGTCTGCTTGTCTTTTTAACGTGTGTTCCTATGATCTCGGAAACATCGCTTATTGCAATGAACGCTGAAGAATCAATTTCTTTTATGATCTCCTTAAGCTCATGAATCTCAAATCTGGTGAGCACACAGTACAAAACAACCTTTTTTCCGCTGACAAGACCCTCACCCTCCATGATAGTTACTGTCCTGCCGAGACGCTTATATATCTGGTGTGAGATCTCCTTCGAGTCGTTTGTTATTATCATTGCTGCCTTTGTCTGTTCAAGCCCTGACTCGACAATATCAAGCACCTTTGACGTTATAAAATATGTCAGCAGGCTGTACATTGCCCTGTCAAAGCCGAATACAAAGCCGGCAACGGCAAAGATCACGATATTGAATATCAGCACGGTCTGTCCGACAGGAAGCTTCATGCTCTTGTTAAGTAGTATAGCTACGGTCTCAGTTCCGTCAAGACATCCGCCGAAGCGTATCACAAGTCCTACTCCTATACCAAGTATCACACCGCCGAAGCATACTGCAAGAAGATAATCCGCAGTTGCATTCACCATAGGGGCAAAGACCTCCAGAAACGCAGAAAAGACCACCATTGCAAAGGCTGCTTTTACAATAAACCTTTTCCCCATCTTTTTAGCTCCGATCAGCAAAAACGGGATATTGAGTACCACTGTGAGTATACCAAGTGGTATGCCGAGCTTATTGTTTATCATAATGCTTATTCCGACTACGCCACCGTCAAGTATCGTACACGGAACAAGAAATTCTTCTATTGCAAATGCCGCTATCATCGAGCCTGCTGCGATACCCACAAGATCAATAATCATCATAATGATCTTATGGCTGTCCATTTTCCTTGTTTTATTGTTTTCCATATTCTACTCCCTTCCTTTAGCTTCACAATTTAATTATAACATAAAGCTTATGTGATTTTTTGTATAAATTGTAAAATCAATCTGATCTTTCGGGACACAGGCATATGAAAAAACAACACTTCGCAGATGCATAATACTGTAAAGTGTTGTTTTATACCCGAATACGCGAAACTCAACTATAACTGCTGTCAAATATACAATACTGATGATGTTTTACAAATCATCAGTAATTCAGGCACTCACCCATGAGGTGCAGCTTTTCTACCCATCCCCCGTCCCCCTTCCCGAAGGGAAGGGGGAGATTTTAAGAGACGGCTGCAGGGGTACTGCGTACCCCTGCAGCCGGAGCAGATCAAAATACCTTACATCAGCTTCACAGATTCAGGTTATACTTATATCTGTTTTATTATTCTGACAAAAGCTCTTTTATCCTTTTAACAGCTTCAATAGTCTTATCTCTGTCACCAAAGGATGTCAGTCTGAAAAAGCCCTCGCCGTTTTTGCCGAAGCCTGCGCCCGGTGTGCCGACAACATTTGCCTTCTCAAGCAAAAGATCAAAGAACTCCCAGCTCTTTAAGCCCTTCGGGCACTCAAGCCAGATGTAGGGAGAATTCTTTCCGCCTGTATAATATATTCCAAGCTCATCAAGTGCCTGTGCAATTATTCTTGCGTTTTCTTTATAATATTCAAGATTGACCCTGATCTGTCTCTGACCCTCTTCGCTGAAAACTGCGGCTGCTGCACACTGAACCGGCCATGAAACACCATTGAACTTTGTTGCCTGTCTGCGGTACCAGAGCTTATAGATATTGTGTCCGTCACGCTCAAGCTCCTTCGGGATGACTGTATAGCCGCATCTTGTTCCGGTAAAGCCGGCTGTCTTTGAAAGCGAGCAGAATTCTATCGCACACTGTCTTGCACCCTCCACAGCAAAGATGGATCTTGGAACATCCTCTGTTATGAATGCTTCATATGCACAGTCATAGAGTATAATTGCATCATTTTTTATTGCATAGTCTATCCATGCCTTCAGCTCATCAGCAGTGTATGCCGCTCCGGTAGGATTGTTCGGCGAGCAGAGATAGATTATATCAGCATGAACAGAGCTGTCGGGCATAGCCTTGAAATTGTTGCTCTTGTTGCAGTCGGCATATATTATCTTTCTGCCAGCCATAATGTTTGAATCAACATATACAGGATATACCGGGTCTGTTACAAGAACCGTATTATCCTTGTCAAATATATCACAGATATTTCCGCAGTCTGATTTTGCTCCGTCTGATATCAGTACCTCATCCGCATCAACGCTTACACCAAAGCTTTTATAATATCCTGATACAGCTTCTCTCACAAATGCATAGCCCTCATAATCCGGGTAACCCTTGAAGGTCTCCTTAGCTGCAAGATCGTCTGCTCCTTTTTTCATAGCTTCAATGACAATTGGTGCAAGGGGCAGTGTTACATCACCAATGCCAAGACGGATAATATCCTTTTCGGGATTTGCCTTATGATAGTCATTTACCCTTTTTGCGATCTCCGCAAAAAGATAATTCGGAACCAAATTATCGAAATTACTGTTTACTTTCATTCTGATCCTCCTGTACTCACCTGAACATCTGCTCTTGTCAATTGTCTTTCAAAGCAGATATCAAACCGGTGTAAAAATATTAATTCTGGCGGATGATATCAGGACTTTTGCAGTTTGTAAATAAAAAAATGCAGTTTTCCAATCACTATATATCAACCAATAATGATTTTACTACATTTTTGAATTTTTTGCAATACAAAATTGCAAATTTATTTTTTTAATGTCAAATCCTGTTCCGGGCCTTTTGCTCCGCTTCTGATAAATGCTGTCAGCTCAAAAAAATTCCGCACTGCATAAGTTCACAGTACGGAGTTTTATATATTACGATCAGCTGTCCTGAGCATATTACAAATATTCATCCTCATCGACATCCGGCTTCGGGAACTATTTAAAGCCGCATACAAGACATTTATAATATTTGCTTTCACGATAACCGAAATGCTCAGCTTCATCCTTTGGTTTATTTTTGATATATGTACCGAATGCTTTTTTCAGTATCGGAGAATTCTTTACTGTGGAACGGAAAAAATCGGGAACATTTTCAAGAAATTCTTCCTCTTCGCTTTTTTCCTTGACATCCTTGATAACAAATTTCATTCCTCCGCCGCATCTCGGACACAGACCTCTTTCATCAAACCTGTGCGACATAAGAGACCCTTCAAATGGGTTGCAGTTTATACCGGACCAGCCAGTGTCACGATCAAGGGTCTGCAAAAAGCTGGTGCTGTAATTGATCTTTTCGAGTCTTGAGCAATTCTGGAAAATATTTCTTCCGATGGATACAAGAGTTTCAGGGATATTGATCTCACGCAGAGAAGTACAGCTGTCAAAAACCTGGTCTCCGAGATTCCTCAGACTCTCTCTGAGATTGACAACTCTCAGAGAGGTACAGCTTTTGAATGCAAAGCTGTCGATATTTTCAGCTGATGCAGGCAGATATATAGCCTGTAAGCCTGTACAGCCGCAGAAGGCTTCTTCATCAATATTCCTGACATTTTCAGGTATATAAATGCTTTCAAGAGAAATACAGTCCTTGAATGCCTTTGAGCCTATCCTTCTGACATCGTCGGAGATAGCTGCTGTTCTTAGTGATGTACAGCCTTCAAATATAGAATCGCTGATGCATCTGATACCTCTTATAACGTGAATCAGTGAAAGTGAAGAGCAGTCCCTGAATGCAGCCTCACCAATATATTCCACATTATCAGAAATATTGACAGCCGTAAGCGAGCTGCAGCCTTCAAAGGCAGATGAACCTATCTTTTTCAGACTTGAGGGTATATAAACAGATGTAAGTGATATACAGTTCTGAAACGCACCATCCCTGATGGTTTTTATTCCCTCCGGCAGTGTTACTATGGTTATCTGACTCAGACCGCTGAAAGCCTGAGATGATATCTCCTTCACATTTCCCGGAACAGCAACAATTGTTGACTGACCAAGATATTTTTCGAGCACTCCGCCGATTATGACAAATTCACTGTTGTTTTTTCCGGTCTGACTGTGAGCTTCATTTTCTGTCCGGGAAGCAGAGGTATCCCTGAATTTCCTTATTGCTTTTTCAGCAGGATATTTTTCTCTGCAATACGGACAAATAATATATTCCTGTGAATCATCAGCCGATATAAATGCACCGCAACGGTAGCATCTTGCCGGAATCAATGGCATAGATATCCCTCCCCTTATTCAGTTTATCATACTAATATTTTATTGTCAATCATTTTGCACAGATTTTTTTAAAATCACAAGGGCATATTAATGCAATATTACTTATGTGATAAACTAAATGGTAATTAAGAAATACAGATTCAACAGGATACTGTATATAATACTTAACTGTTTATTATATTTTGTATTACAAAAAAATATCAAAAATAAATACACAAAAAAAATATCAAAAATAAAGATTAAATCTTGAACGTCAGGTATTCATATGTTATAATTAATAATAACTATATTTTTTAGCTTCAGATAAATAATTTTGTTGAATAATCAAGCAGCATTTTTATGCTGTATCTTATCTGTTCTGAAAAATAAGTTTTATTAAATTACTATTAATGCATATTCTTCGCTTTTTTTAACAATATGTGTCTTATTGACTCCGAGCTTTCCGGATCCTGTCATTTCATCATGAAATCTGACTTACTATCATTATATTATAAATATTAATATTATTGTTACTGTTCACTGAAAGCTTCTGTTAGAAAATAGTTTATGGATATGCAAAAAAGGAGAATCAATATGCAGTACAAAATTTTAGGCGAACCTCTTCCTGTCGTTGAATGTCAGCTTTCCTCTGGCGAAACTATGATTACTGAAAAGGGTGCAATGAGCTGGATGACCCCTAACATGAAAATGGAGACCACAGGCGGCGGCATCGGAAAAATGTTCGGAAGAATGTTCTCCGGTGAATCAATGTTCCAGAATCGTTACACCGCTCAGGGCGGAAACGGAATGATAGCTTTTGCATCAAGCTTCCCCGGCTCTATCCGTGCCTTCAACGTTTCTCCCGGAAATGAAATGATAGTTCAGAAATCCGGCTTCCTTGCATCAGAATCCGGTGTTGATCTTTCAATACATTTCCAGAAAAAGCTTGGCGCAGGCTTCTTCGGCGGTGAGGGCTTCATTATGCAGCGTCTTTCAGGACATGGTGTTGCATTCGTTGAGATAGACGGTCATGCAGTAGAGTATACTCTTGAACCAGGTCAGCAAATGGTTATCGACACCGGCTATCTCGCTGCAATGACAGCAAGCTGCTCAATGGATATCCAGACTGTTCCCGGCGTGAAGAATGCATTATTCGGCGGCGAGGGGCTGTTCAATACAGTTGTTACAGGTCCCGGAAAGATCATTCTTCAGTCAATGCCCATTAACAATGTTGCTTCTTCTATCGCTCCCTTTATTTCAACAGGTAACGGTTAATATCTCAGGATTCCCTTTCCGGCTGTGTGTCGGAAAGGGGATTTTTGCATAAAAAATAAAATAAATATGCCGAGCTTTTTCTGTTGTAAAAACTGTGATATGCTTGAAAAAGCGGAGAATATATTCTATAATAGTAAAGTAATTTATTTCGGAGATGAAACTATGAAAAAATTCTTTACTATATTGATCTGTAAAATGCTCAGAGCAGTCGGAAAGCTTGTGGGAAAAGGAAGCTCTCTCCCGGGTAAGATCGCTCTCAAGCTTTGTCCCGATATTCTGAGCCGTGTTGAGCTTCCGGAATATATAATCGCTGTGACGGGCAGCAACGGAAAAACTTCAACGGTTGAAATGATCGCTCATATTCTTACTGAAAACGGCAAAACCGTTTCATGGAACAAGGAAGGCTCAAATCAGATTGAGGGTGTAACCACTCTCGTTCTTGGCAGCTCGACCCTTGGCGGTAAGGTCAGAAGCGATATCCTGCTTATTGAAAGCGATGAACGCTTTGCAAGATATACTTTTAAATATATAAAACCTACACATTATGTAATCACTAACCTTTACAGGGATCAGCTCACAAGAAACGGTCATCCCGACTGGGTATTTGACGCTCTGAAGGACAGCATCTATCCGGAAACTAAGCTGATTCTGAATGCTGACGATCCGCTGGTTTCTTTGTTCGGGTATGAGCGTGACAATGTGATATGGTTCGGTGCGGATAAGCTTTCAACTGATACAAAGGAGCTTGTCAGCGTATACAATGACGGTGCATACTGTCCCCACTGCAAAGCACCGATGAAATACAGCACTCACCATTACAACCATATCGGCCATTATGAATGTACCTCCTGCGGATATAAGCGGCATGATACACAGTATACTGTCACATCTGTTGATCTTGATGAGGGTCTTGCCGTTATTGACGGAAAATACAGAATTTCCCTTGCACTGAAATCACTTTACAATATTTACAATATACTTGCAGCATATACAGTTGCTTCGATCGTCGGCATAGACGGGCAGAAGATCGCTGAGGATATGAGCGACTATGTAATGAAAAACGGCAGAGTCATTACCTTTGAGATCGGAAGCAGACAGGGTACTATGCTTACCTCAAAGCATGAAAACAGCATTTCCTACGATCAGTCAATACGCCTTGCGGCTGCGGACAAAAACGGCTGCGATGTAATGTTTATCGTTGATGCTGTCAGCAGAAAGTATTTTACAAGCGATGTTTCATGGCTATGGGATATTGACTTTGAAATGCTTCAGAATGATAATGTACATGAGATAATTCTTTCCGGAAAATACAGCAACGATCTTGCAGTACGATTTTCTTATACCGATATTCCTCCGGAAAAAATCAAGATCATTGAAGATATTCCGGAGGCATACAATTATCTCGGAAGCGACAGAAAGGAATACATATATGTCATTACCTGTTTCTCGGACAAGGGCAAATTCCTTTCGTTATTATAAATCGGAAGGGATGCAAAAATAATGAAAATACTTCATTTATACCATGATCTGATGAACCTGTACGGTGACTATGCAAATGTACTTGCAATGCAGAGAATCCTCGTAAACAGCGGCATTGAAGCCGATATCGACAGGCTTTCTGTATCTGACAATGCGGTGCTGACTGATTATGATTTCATATATATCGGTTCAGGCACGGAAAGAAATCAGAAGCTTGTGCTTGAGGATCTGAGAAAATACAAGGATCAGCTGAAAGACTGCATCGACAGCGGAAAGGTAATTCTTATGACCGGCAATTCCTTTGAAATGCTGGGTAAATCCATTACCGACAGCAGCGGAAAAAAATATAACGGTCTCGGACTTTTCGTTTTTGAAACAACCGAGCAGAACAAGACCAGAATAACCTCTGACGTCATATTCAAAACAGAATTGTCCGACAAAAAGCTTGTAGGCTTTATCAATAAATGCAGCAGCATAACAAAGACAGATACTCCGCTTTTTGCAGTCAAAATGGGTATCGGAAACAGTGAAAACGACAAATCAGAGGGTGTCAGGAAAAACAATTTCTTCGGAACTCATATGACAGGTCCCATACTTATCAAGAATCCGTATTTCCTTGAATATATCGCCTCCCTTGTTGCCGGAGCAGATAAAAAGCTTAATACCGATTATCTTGAATATGAAAAGGCAGGATATGAGGTTACTCTTTCCGAGCTGAAAAAAAGAATGGAAAACGAAAAATAATAAAAACAGAGCAGATACATCAGAAACTGTATCTGCTCTTCTTTTATTCTGTTATAAAAATATACTGCTTCAGTATCATGTTTTCTTCGCCTTATAGCCTGCGTTTTCAACAGCCTTTACAAGCTCTGACGGATCAAGCTCCTTTGAAAGCGTTACAACTGCGCTGCCTTCTTTCAGGCTGACATCTGCTGCTGTCACACCCTCAACGTTCATCAGTGCATCCTTTACATGAGCAACACATTTTTCACACATCATTCCCTTGATCCTTAGATCAACAGTATTACCTGTCATTCTGTTTTCCCCCTTTCTTTGTTTTTTTACAGCCGATTGTAATGGAGACAAATCCTTTGAATTATGCGGTTTTTTTGTTTTTTCATTTTTAAATTCTCTCCGTTTTTCAAGGATTTTCAGATTTTCGGCGAGGTGTCCGTCCGCCTGCGGCGGGCGCACGACCTTTCGACGTTTTACAATCGGCTGTTGTTTTTTTACAGCTCTGCCGTCTGCATCATACATTCTGAAGCGCCTCAGGCGCAGAGCATTTGTAACAACACATACTGAGCTGAAGCTCATCGCAGCAGAGCCGATCATCGGATTGAGCATAATCCCAAGTTCGTAGAATACACCTGCTGCCACAGGAATGCCTATGGCATTATAGATAAACGCCAAGAAAAGATTCTGCTTTATTGTCCTCATTACAGCCTTGCTCAGTCTTATGGTGTTTACAACATCGTATAGATCATTTTTCATCAGAACTACATCTGCTGAATCTATCGCAATATCCGTTCCGGCCCCGATCGCAATGCCTACATCCGCTCTGACAAGAGCAGGCGCATCGTTTATTCCGTCACCGACCATGGCTGTGCATTTTCCGCTTTCACGAAGCTCTGAGATCTTTCTTTCCTTATCCGCCGGAAATACCTCTGAAATAACATTTCTGATACCTGCCGCCCTGCCGACTGCGGCTGCTGTCCTTTTATTGTCACCGGTCAGCATTATTACCTCTATGCCCATGCTTTCAAGCTCTTCAACCGCTTTTTTGCTTGTGGGTTTTACAGGGTCTGCCGCTGCGATCAGTCCGATGATAGTGCCGTCCTTCAGGAAAAACACCGGGGTCTTTCCTTCGTCTGCAAGCTTTTGAGAAATTTCCCTGTTATTTTCCGGCATTTTATCATCTGCTGCACGATAGTTTCCTGCTGCATAGATGCTGCCTCTGTATTTTGCGGAAATGCCAGTGCCGTCAGTCTGAATATGATCTGTCATTTCAAAATACTGCGTCCCTTTGCTTTCGGCATATGAATTCACCGCCTGTGCAAGCGGATGGTCTGAGCTTCTCTCAAGAGAATACGCATATTCCAGAAGCTCCTTTTCCGTAATATCTCCGAAGGTCATCACATTCGTTACCTCGGGTCTGCCGAGAGTAACCGTTCCTGTTTTGTCAAGCACCACCACATCAAGCTTATGTGCAAGCTCAAGGCTTTCCGCAGATTTTATCAGTATACCGTTTGCACTGCCTTTTCCTGTTCCGACCATAATCGCCGTGGGTGTTGCAAGTCCGAGAGCACAGGGACATGATATAACCAGCACAGAAATTGCCGCTGTAAACGCATGATCCGCACCAAATCCAAGCAGCAGCCATACGGCAGCTGTTACAAGTGCGATTCCCATCACCACCGGAACGAATATACCGCTTACCTTATCAGCAAGCTTCTGAACAGGTGCTTTTGAGCTTGTGGCATCATCCACAAGCTGTATTATCTGAGCCAGTGCCGTTTCAGAACCTACCTTCTGCGCCTCCATCCTGAAATAGCCTGATCTGCTCACCGTACCGCCGATAACGCTGTCGCCCTTTTGCTTTTCGGCAGGTATGCTTTCCCCTGTTATCCCTGATTCATCTATTGCTGCACTGCCGGAAATTATAACACCGTCTGCCGGAACAGAGCTTCCTGCCTTGACACAAAGTATATCACCGGGTTTTATTTCTGACGATGGTATTTCATACTCCTGGCCGTCACGAAGAATTACGGCGGTTTTCGGAGACAGATCCATCAGTCCGGCTATGGCGTCTGTCGTTCTTTTTTTCGCCCGGGCTTCAAAATATTTTCCCAGCGTTATCAGGGTAAGTATCATTCCGACCGATTCAAAATACAGATTTGAACCAAAGGAGTGAACTATTTCCATATTGCTCACAGAATAACCGTACAGCATACCGTACATAGCATAGATACCGTATACCATTGAGGCTGCTGACCCCACTGCAATAAGCGTATCCATATTCGGAGCGCCGTGAAAAAGAGATGAAAAACCGTTTCTGTAATATTTAAAATTCACGGCTATGACAGGCAGCGTCAGCAAAAGCTGAGTGAATGCATTGATACCCATATTCTCATGCCCGACAAAAAATCCGGGCAGCGGCAGTGAAAGCATATGCCCCATTGCAAGGTATGAAAGCATGATACTGAATACTGCCGAAATGATAAGTCTTTGAAGCATTTTTTTCTGCTCTGTATCGCTGTCATTTTTAACTGCCTGCTTTGCTGAAGCAGGTGTCTTTTCCTCTGAAATGACAGATGCACCGTATCCGCTCTTTTCAACAGCACTGATTATCTGTTGTTCAGACAAAGCTGTGCTGTCATATTCCACTACCATATTGTTTTTCAGAAGATTCACAGATACGCTTTCGACTCCCTCAAGCGCCGAAACACATTTATCCACCCTTGCACTACAGGCTGCACAGCTCATGCCTGTTACATCAAATTTTTGTTTCATTATCTCCCCTCTTTCCTGAGAACATTATCATACTGCATTGTATGACCGACATTTTTTCAGTGCAGTCTTTTGAAAAGCTCCATTACCTCACCGATCACCTCTGTATTACCGCTTTGCAGCTCATCAGCCACACAGCTTTCAAGATGACTTTTCATTACTGCCATACCAAGTGAATCCAATGCCTTTTCAGCAGCAGATATCTGTATCAGGACATCTCCGCAGTAGCGGTCATCCTCTATCATTTTTCTGATACCTCCGAGCTGACCTATAAGTCTGTTCAGTCTTTTTGTAAGCTCTGCCTTCTGCTCATCACTTCTGGGGTGTTTTTTATATCTGCACTTACATTCTTCATTTTCATCTGTTTTACATCCGCAGCCTTTTTGCTCAGTATCCATTTTTTCACCTCCGGAGAAACAAAATACTGTTTACTGATAGTATATACCCCCAGGGGGTATAAGTCAAGTATTATAAACCATTTTACGATAATTTTTTTATCACTTTCTGCATAGATATTTAAAGGATAACTGCCTGTGAACTATCCGGAGGTGCTGCTATGCTGAATAAGGGGCGGAAAAAATGCTTTTCAGATCTGGTCGGTTTTCTTATTGTATCTATCATAGGATGTATAAACCACTTTATATATAAGCTCAGCGGCGATTCATCAGTCATTGCGCCATTTGTACCGATAAATGAAAGCATCTGGGAGCATCTCAAGCTGCTGTTTTTTCCGTATATTGCCTTTCTGATAATTGAATTTATTGTTTGCGGCAGAAAAATACCCGGTTTTCTGTTTTCCGGAGTGACAGGGGTATTATGCGGACTGATATTCATCCCCTCTGCGTTTTATCTTTACACAGCCATTACGGGTAAAACCCTCTTTATTATTGATATACTCATATTCTTTGCAGCTGTCTTTATCTCATTCAGAGTACGTTCATCAAGATTATCAAAGGGGCTTGATAAGGGAATTATGAAAAATATTTCGGCTGTTATACTGATTGTCTGTCTTTCTGCGCTATTTGCCGGCTTTACCTTTTTTCCTCCTGATTCCCCCCTTTTTGTAAGTCCGGTATGATCTGAAAAGCCCGGCAGATAATTAGTAAAAAAATTATGAATTCCTACTTGACAACAGGAATAAAGAGTGCTATATTATAAATACAGTAATTCCTATATGTTTAGTATGCTTTAAAGCTTACCTGACTCTCCCATTCATCAGGAGCTTAAGGAAACACTTAATAAACATCTTTCAGAGTTTGATTAGCAGCCAAAGGTGGCTTTACGTGGGGCTTCGCCCCACAGCCCAATCACTGATTAATGAATTATCAGTGTTTCCTTAAAAGCATCTGACATATAAGGTATTATCAGGAATTTTACGGAATTTATAATGAAACAAAAATCGAACGGTGCAAAGCCGTCCCTACAACAAAGGAGTGCATTCATATGTCAAAAATCTACAACAGCATTACAGAGCTTATAGGTAAAACCCCCCTTCTCAGAGCAAATAACTTTGAAAAGGCTAAGGATGTCAAGGCTGAGATACTTGCAAAGCTTGAATATTTCAATCCGGCAGGCTCTGTAAAGGACAGAATTGCTAAAAGCATGATCGAGGATGCTGAGCAGAAGGGGCTTCTCAAGCCCGGCGCAACTATCATCGAGCCTACGAGCGGAAACACAGGCATCGGTCTTGCTTCAGCTGCTGCCGCAAAGGGCTACAAGGCTATACTGACAATGCCCGAGACCATGAGCGTTGAACGCAGAAATCTTCTCAAGGCTTACGGTGCAGAGATCGTTCTCACAGACGGTACAAAGGGCATGAAGGGCGCTATTGCAAAGGCTGAAGAGCTTAAAAATGAAACTGACGGCGCAGTTATTCTCGGTCAGTTCGTTAATCCTGCAAATCCGCAGGTACATTATGAAACAACAGGTCCTGAGATCTGGGATGATACTGACGGAAAGGTTGATATCTTTGTTGCAGGCGTCGGCACAGGCGGTACTCTCTCCGGCACAGGTAAATTCCTCAAGGAAAAGAATCCTGACGTCAGAGTCGTTGCAGTTGAGCCTAAGACCTCACCGGTTCTTTCCGAAGGCAAGGCTGGTCCTCATAAGATCCAGGGTATCGGCGCAGGCTTTGTTCCGGATACACTCAATACTGATATTTACGATGAAGTTATTCCGGTCGCAAACGAGGATGCCTTTGAGGCTTCCAAGCTGTTCTCACACAGCGAGGGCGTTCTTGTAGGTATCTCCAGCGGTGCTGCTCTCCATGCTGCTTCTGTTCTTGCAAGCCGTCCCGAAAATGAAGGCAAGCGCATTGTTGTTATCCTCCCCGATACTGGCGAGCGTTACCTTTCAACTGATCTTTTTAACTGATTACAAGCATCTCCATTATAAGGAATCACTGAATAAATCACGCCTTACGGCTCAGCACCTGTCTTGCTTGCCCTTTTTCCGTCATCTTGTACAAAAAGCCCTTGACAATCGTCAGGTTGCCTGCGGTCTTTTTGCACAATCTGACGAAAAAATTGCTGACGCAATACAGGCACTGGATTTAATCAGTGCTTCCTTAATATAATTCCGGTCCGATACTTTCAGGGTATCGGACCGGATCATTTTATTATTGAGTTTTCTTCTGTTTTATTCTTCCGGCTGCAATAAGAACAAGTCCGGCTGCAAGAGAAACTGTGGATACTACGCCAAAGAATATAATTGAGCTTTTAAAATCCGATTGTATATCTGTATTTTCCGTTGCACAGACCATGAGCATAAACGAAACAATAGCAGATGATATCGTATCGATCGCCATATGTGCCAGCGACGCCGAAAGAACAGAGCCTGTTCTCTTTGTCAGAGCTGTAAGATAACAGCCTATGAATACACAGCTTACACACATCAGTCCTATTCCGATCCATGGATATCCGGCATAATCTCTGCCGAAATTATGTCCGCAGGCGATTATCGGAGCGTGCCAGAGTCCCCAGATAATACCGCTGACTATTATTGCGGCAGGTGCAGGCATAAGCCTTTCAAGCTTTGGCGTCAGATAGCCCCTCCAGCCGAATTCCTCACCGAAGCCGAACAGCATGAACACTATACTCATAGTCATCACATATAACACTGTTGCAGCAAGTTTTCCGTAATCCGTCTTTGTGACCATATCGCCAAGACCTCCTGACGGCAGCAATGCAGCAGCAATTATCACAGCCGCTGTCACCGAGCACACTACGGGCAGCAGAAGTGCAATCAGAAAATACCGCATATTTCCCTTCAGCTTCATTCTTAAAAGACTTCCGCTGAAGCCTTCTCTTGTGATAAGCCTTGTTATAATATTGGCAGCTGCCGGAAAAAGCATTGAAACGGAGGTCACAATTCCGAACCACGGATTATCATTTTTCCAGCCGTTATTTGCAACATATATGAACGCAAGGACATATGGAGGAACAAATGCAAATATCAGATAGAGGATCACGCGTTTTATCTCTGTCCTTTTATTTGTCATAATACTGTCCCCCTTTCAGATAAAGTCTGCATGATATCTTATATGAAATATAGTAAAGTACCATTGTCACAGCAGGTGTAATCAGCAGAAAATATGACGAGGTATCTGTCAGAAAATCCTTTATCCATCTGAGAAAGCTTTCCAAAGACCCGAAAACGGACAGATCTCCGAACAGACCGTATATTATTGCGATCATTGTTATCAGCGCTACAAATATCATACGGAATTCATTTCCGTGCTTGCTTCCGAAACGGACAAGAAACGGTATCTCTACAGCATTGATAAAAAGCTGCAGCCAAAGAAGCTGATACAGCAGCATATCTGAGATATTGACATCTGTTTCGTTGATGCATGATGCTGCAGAAAATGCAACCGTCAGGATGGAGACTGTGACACACGAAAGCAATGCGTTGAATATATACTTTGCTCCGATCTGCTTTCTGATCCCGTCAGGTGCTGAGGCAATATATGACTGCCATCGTTTTATTTCGTCCGCTTCAAAGATTCCCTGTTCAAAAAGAGTCAGGGTTATCATAACCATTATGCTGCAAAGTATCAGAACAAGCTCAAGCTCTAATTCTGTAAGATCAGGAGTAGCTGTCGGAGGAATTACCGAAAATCCGATAAAAAAAATCAGGATAGGAAGTATAGCAAGCAGCTGTTTCTTATGAGTGATAAGCTCTTTGTAAATCAGACCGAACATCAGCCTTCCCTCCTTTTCAGTGCTTTTACAGAAGCGATATAGCTTAATACAGCCGAGATCACAAACAAGGCTGCGGCTGCCGGCAGAATATAGTTTATTATTCCGCTGAATTCACCTTTCAGAAAATCAAGCAGATCTATGTCCTGGCTGGCATCGATCTTATCAAGCTTTACCATCATCAGGACAGTAAGCAGCAGACCTGCAACACCAACAGTGCCTACACAGATCATCTGAGATATTTGCTTTTTTCTGAAAATAAATGCAAACGCAGTCACTAAGAACGACACCGCCATTGACAAAAGATATACTGAAAGAATATTGCACAGCATCCCGGGTGTGATTCCGTCTCCGCCGATCAGACCGAACACAATCATATATGCAAGACTGAAAATCAGCGCTGCCGTCAGTGCCGACGCTTTGAAAACAAGCTTTGCACCAACAAGCTTTTCCGGGCGCAGCGCAGTTATACGGCTGAAGCGAAGCCAACCGGATCTGATATCGGAATAATCTGTTCCGCCGTCATTTATAAAGGCTATAAGCATAGCTGCGCCGGGTGTATAGCGGAGAATATACATATTGCGTGTCAGAGATTCAACGACCTCCTTGTTGTCTGCAAGGTTTCCGCAGATCATGCTGATCCTCATCAGCACCGCAAGCAGGGCAAATAACAGACAATACAGAAACACAACAATATAATATTTCCGTGACAGAAGAAGATCCTTGTAAAGAAGTCCTTTCATTATTTCCACTCCCCTTTTTCACGGCGTACATAGAAAAGCATTATTTCCTCAAGCGTTGTATCATCAATAGTCAGACCGCTGTATTTCTTTGCTGCCTTTTTTCTGTCGCTGACCATTACCTCTGCGCCAAAATCGGTAAGTCTTGCGCTAATGATATCGGACTTATCGATATCCTTATATTCATTTTTGCCGCATTTGATAAGTCCGTGGGATTCTACTGTTTCATCCTTCCCGCCGCTGAGAAGTATCCTGCCCTTGTCAATGAAGGTAACTTTGTCAGCTATTTTTTCAAGATCACTCGTGATATGCGAGGAAAGAAGGATGCTGTTTTCCTCATCCTGAAGGTATTCAAGAAAAATATCAAGTATCTCGTTTCTGACAACAGGGTCAAGTCCTGTCGTTGCTTCGTCCATAATAAGAAGTCTTGCGCCGTGCGAAAGCGCCGCTGCGATCTGGAGCTTCATCTTCATGCCCTTTGAAAACTCTCCGAAGCGTTTTTTTCTTGGCAGAGAAAATCTGTCCAGATAGCTGAAATATGTCTTTTTATCCCAACCGTCAAAAACATCAGAGAGTATTACGGAAAGCTGATTTGCATTGATCTGTTCATGGAAGGGCAGCTCGTCAAAAACAGCCGATATCCGGGACTTTACCTCAAACTCGTTTTCTGCATTATCAAGACCGAGAAGCCTGATGCTTCCGCTGTCCTTTCTGATAAGGTTGAGCATAAGTTTGATGGTAGTAGTCTTTCCGGCGCCGTTTTGTCCGATAAAGCCCATTATACTGCCCTTCGGAACATTGAAGCTGATATTGTCGAGTGTGAATCCGTCATATTTCTTTGTAAGATCCTTGATTTCAATTGCGTTTTCGATATCCTTCATGTTCATTCTCCTTCGTAAAGCATTTTAAGAAGCTCCTGAATTTCCTCAAGCTCAACACCGCACTGCTTAGCCTTTTCAATAACAAGCATAAGATTGCTTTCTATCTGCCGCAGTCCCTCCTCACGGACAAATTCCTGATCTCTGACGCTGACAAAGCTGCCCTTTCCTGTGAAGGACTGTATGAAGCCGTCACGCTCAAGCTCCTCATAAGCACGCTTTGTTGTGATGATGCTTATTCTTAGCTGCTGGGCAAGGTATCTCATTGAGGGCAGCGCATCACCCTCCTTGAGAGTACCGTTCATTATCATTTCCTTGATCTGTGAGGATATCTGCTCGTAGATAGGCTTTCCGGCGGAATTGCTGATTATAATATCCATCCGATAACCTCCAAAATTGTATATATACATTATACACATTATATACTATTATATAATGCTTGTCAATACACTTATAAATTTTTTTAAAGCAATGATATGCCATAAATATGATATAATCATAATGACTGAATCTGTGAAGGTGCCGCCGTCCCTTAAAGCATCACTTTGCATACGAGCGCCTGTATTAATGATAATGTATAAAATAACGCATCATAACTGCCCATCCCCCCGTCCCCCTTCCCAAAGGGAAGGGGGAGACTTCAGGGGACGGCGGCAGGCGTGCTGCGCACGCCTGCCGCCTGGCTGAAATGAAAATCCGGAAGGTTTAAAAAAAGATTTAATTCAATTTCACGGATTCAGGTAATAATCAAAAAATATCCTGACAGCTGCACGAAAACATATACCTCAGATCGTTATATAAGTGAAAGGAGGAATTCACTTGGAGAAAATAATCGTCGACGAAAACAACCGCTCAGTTCTGATAGAAAAAGCGGTCAGGACAAATGCTGATATGATATACAGGATCGCATATCAGCAGACAGGCAGCTTTGATGACGCTGAGGATATTTTGCAGGAGGTCAGTGTAGCCCTTGTCACCAAAAACGCTCCGCTTGAGGATGAAGAATATCTCAGGCGCTGGCTGATAAGGGTAACGGTCAACAAATGCAGGGATCTTTACAGACATAAAAAAAGGACTCATACCGAGTCTCTTGAGGAAAATATAAATATTCCTGCAAAAGAAAAGGATGCGATACTGGATGAGCTTTTCCTCCTTCCTGAAAAATACAGAACGGTGCTGTATCTGTATTATTACGAAGAATTTACCCTGAAGGAAATAGCACAGACACTGAATAAAAGCATCAATACCGTTAGCTCAGAGCTGCAAAGAGCAAGAAAAAAACTCAGAAAAATACTTACAGAGGAGTGACAGCTTTATGAAAAACAACAAATATACAGAAAAAATAAAAAGCATCCGTGCTCCGCAGCAGTCTGTTGACAAAGCTGTTGAGGCGGCTCTTGAGGCAGAAAAAAACAGCTCCGTGACTGAGCAGAAGGCGCCGGAAAAAAGAATCAGATTATCAGCAGTTTTATCGGCGGCAGCCGCTCTTGTGATAATTGCCGGCAGTATTGCAGCAGAGTTTGCTGTCAGAGAACAGAGCAACACACAGACAGCGGAAAGCAAAGCGTCAGAGCATCAGAGCTCAGCAGAGCCAGAGCAGAATAATACCTTTTCCCTGATGGTAAATGCGGCAGAGCTGACAGAGAATACTCCTGTGAATTATGTTGATCTTGATTATTCTGACATCAATAAAATGACTGCCGCGTCGACAACATACACCCTGAATGAAAAGAATAATACGTTAAACGTTGAGTTCTATCCGGAATTACCATTTCATCTGACCTGTACAGGAAATAACATAAAAAACGTAACATACAGTATCAATAATGCTGCATTTGATTTATCTTTTATATTAAATGACCATGATGATATATTAAACGGCGAGAACGAAAGGTCAATAGAAGATCTGATCTCTCTCGGAGTCATAGAATTAGGTGAATCAGCTGATATTTATGATAATGACCAGATAATGGACCTTTATTTTGGCACTAAACCATTAGAGTCTCACCGCAAATCACTTAAAAGAAGATACCGTAAATCATTTACTATTAATTACGATAACGAATACAAAACGACGGAAGAGATCAATTCGGATCTGAAAGCTGAAAAGGATCTATTGAATGGATTATCTCTTATAGATATCCAAACAAGACCACCGGCTTCTTTGCTGAATTCAAAGGACAATAAAGCACGTGAAGCAGCAGAGCTTTTATCAGGCTTCAAAAATATGCAAGAGTTTGAGGAATTCAAGGCAGGAAAATATCGTCCTGATCTGAGATATGCTATTTTAAACGCTCTTATCAGTGATATCAGCATAGACGTCACCATCAGCTACAAGGACGGTCAGAGTGACAAGTGTACGATACAGCTTGAGATGGTTGCGGATGATAACTATAGTGAAAGCAATTACGACAATTCATATCACCTTTTATCCTGCAAGGTCAGAGCAAAGCTTATAAACAAATAAAAAATGAAAGCTCCCGGTTTGCATAATGCAGACCGGGAGTATTTTTATTTCCGTTTAACTGAAGGATCAAGCCTTGCCTACTGAGCCGAACAGCTCCATCTTCTCTTTAACAGTAGCCTTGATAGCCTCAAAGCCCGGAGCGAGAAGCTTTCTCGGGTCAAAGCCCTTGCCCTGAAGATCCTTGCCCTCTTCGATATACTTTCTTGTAGCTTCCTGGAATGAAAGCTGGCACTCTGTGTTAACGTTGATCTTTGAAACGCCGAGTGAGATAGCCTTCTTTATCATGTCAGCCGGGATACCTGTGCCGCCGTGGAGAACGAGGGGCATCTCGCCTGTCTTAGCCTGAATAGCATCGAGAGTCTCGAATGAAAGACCCTGCCAGTTCTCAGGATATTTGCCGTGGATATTGCCGATACCTGCTGCGAGCATATCAACGCCGAGATCAGCGATAGTCTTGCACTCGTCAGGATCTGCACATTCGCCCATACCTACAACGCCGTCTTCCTCGCCGCCGATTGAGCCGACCTCACACTCGATTGAAAGACCGAGGTTATGAGCAACATTTACAAGCTCCTGTGACTTTGCAAGGTTCTCCTCGAAGGGATAGTGTGAACCATCGAACATGATGGATGTAAAGCCGGCCTTTACACACTTGTAGCAGCCTTCATATGTACCGTGGTCAAGATGAAGAGCAACCGGAACAGTAATTCCGAGAGACTCATCCATAGCCTTTACCATAGCTGCAACTGTACCGAAGCCTGTCATATACTTGCCTGCACCCTCAGATACACCGAGAATAACCGGAGAGTTAAGCTCCTGAGCTGTAAGAAGGATAGCCTTTGTCCACTCAAGATTGTTGATGTTGAACTGACCCACTGCATAGTGGCCTGCCTTTGCCTTTTTAAGCATTTCTGCTGCATTTACCAATGCCATTGTAATCACGCTCCAAAAAATTTAATGCCGGACACAAAAATGCATCCTATAACTATTATTATACATTATCCGCAAATAAAGTTAAAGAGTTTTTTTAATTTTTTTGAAAATTTTTACAAAACACCGGCATGACGCTGAACAATTGTTACAATAATTAATAATTCAGAGTTTATTTATGGCTCGTAAATATATTCAACCTTATCAAATTCATTTCCATATACAAGAAGCTCTGCAACATCAGTAGAGTCCTTACCATTGAGATTCTGAGCATAGATATTGAAATATCCGTCATCACAGCCAACAATTTTATCTCCCTTGTAATACAGAAGTTTAAACTTGGCAAAACTGCCTAATTCATCTGTAACCTGTTTTAACGTAATATACAGATTATGCTCCTGAATATCATATTTAACCATTTCCACACCATTGCGCTCGGAGGTCAGAAGGCTGTCGGCTTTTGCTTTAGTTGTAGCGTCTAATCTTGCATTAGTTATATCCTTCTCAAATGAATAACTGAAATAATTATACTTATCCTTTGTGAGAGTAATAGTATCAGTGCTTTTTCCAATAACGCTGTCATCTTTTCCATATGCAATTACAGAAGCATCAATTCTTACATCGTCCTTAGCAAGCACCTTATGTATAACGTGAGTATAACCGATAGAATCTGTGTAGCTTGCAGTTTCTACTATATCATAATAAGCATTATGCTCATATGTGCCCTCATCAGCTGCCTTGCTGCTTTCCTCAGGTGCGGAATTATTCTGCGATGAATCCTGCTGTTCATTCTGACTTTCTTTATCCTCAACAGAAGTCTCGCTCTGAACAGTTCCGGTCATAGTTTCATTTTTGCTTTCACTGCTCAGCTCAGAGCATCCGGGAAGTGCAGTTATTCCTAAAGACAATACGATTGCAATAACAAGTATTTTTTTCATGTTTTTCAACCTTTCTTATATTTGATACGTATAGCCATACTTTGCGGAGAATCAATTTTTACTTTATATGCAGCTGCTGTTATTATTTGGTATCTCCTTTGAATAGAGTATATCATACAAATTTCGTCAGGTGCTATGCTGACAGCATAACAAATTGAAATTTTTTTATGTTATATTTATTATAATCAGTCAAAAAACAAACAGCGGCAGGTACTGTCCCGCCGCTGTTAAAAAAGCTGTTTATTTCAATTATTGAACTGGTTTCCGACATATCCCATAAAAAGCAAGCCTACTATTACCGATAGCACACCAACTGCATAAAAGAAGGCTCTCTGACCTTTTTTGGACGTTCCCCTGAGCAGCGGAAGCCTGTTCCAGATATCAAAAACATTATGAAAGCATAATGTAGGAAAGATGAACGTACAGAAAAGCATAAGTGCGTTTGCTGCATAATTCACAAATCCCGGTTTGAGAATAGTGTATGTTCTCACAATAATAAATATTACAAGTGCATACCATATCAAAGAGGGAATAATGAAATATAGCTTTCCTGTGCGTATTCCGGGGATATTTCTCATTATTCTGTCGATAACACTGTCTGATAAGATATCCTCCTCCGGCTTTGTCCTTACAGCAATGTTTTTTTCGATATCACGCATCAGCTCAAGAATATTTGAATACCTGTTCCTTGCATCCATCTGTATACACTTTCTGATTATTTTTCCTGCATTTCCGCCGGCGGTCTGTTCGCCGGGATATTTGCCACAGATCAGGACGTTCAGCATAACACCTATGGCATAAATATCGGCTCTGCTGTCGCTTTGAGAAAAACCATACTGCTCCGGCGCTGCATAGCCAGGTGTTCCCACATTTATCGTATCCTTGCTCTGATTCTTTTTATACAATCTTGCGATTCCGTAATCAATTATCCTTACACGTCCGTCGGTTGTAATTATAATATTATTCGGATTGATATCTCTGTGAACTATTTTCTTCTCATGCAGGGCGCTGAGTCCGCAGCATATTTCATAGACGATCTGTGCTGCCTCCCGTTCCGGGTAGGTTTTTCCTCCCCCGATAATATCAGAAAGACAGTCGCCTGAAATATATTCCCTGACAACACGTATTTCATTACCGTTTGGAATAATAAAATCAATTTTCGCAAGATTAGGATGATCTATTCCTGCAATTATCTCATAATAGCTCAGATCCTCAGGCAAAATGCTTTTGGTTATGTAAAGCTTCTTCTTTGGTTCATAAATACACAGATCCACCGTATCGGAAAACCTTGTAAGTATTTTCAGGTTCTGAAATATAAAAATCTGAGACGGAGTCAGCTGCATATGCTTTCACCTCACATTTAAAAAATAAAAACGCTGATTCAGTACAATTCATTCAGAGACTGTTTACTGAGCCTCCGCACGAATCTGATAATGAGTTGTAGCTGCCAGCAATACCATAATATGAAAGGAATATAAAAATGAAAAAATCTTCCACTGATCTTATGAAAGAAATGAAAAGTATCAAGGATTACGAAAGCTATCGCAAAGCAAATGCAGAAAGCTTTTCATATATGAAGCTTGACCGGGCATTGATGGCAAAGATAGAAGAGAAAAAGCTTACGAGAAGCTCTGTTATCAGAAGGGCAGGAATAGCACCAAGCTATGGCTATCAGATACTTGACGGGAAAAGATCAAATCCTGATATTGACAAGGTACTCATGCTTTGTATCGGGATAGGACTTAGTCTGGAAGAAACTCAGGATATTCTGAAGGTGACCGGATATCCCATGCTCAGGGCAAGCAACGAAAGAGAGCATTTCATAATTTTTGCGATAACAAATAAAATGAAAATCATTGATATCAATCTTGAGCTTCAAAAGCTGAATCTGAAAATACTTGAATAAAGCTGTCCGCCCGGATAAGATGGGCGGAGCTTTTTTCCGGCATTGCAGAAATTCATACTAATATTCAATTAAACGCTAAAAATTTAAAGTTTCGCTCAAGCCTTTTCAAAGGCAGAGCCTTTGGTCGCGCTCTGCAGAGCGCGAAATCTCTTGAATTCAATCCCTCGGCAAGGGGTGAATCAAAAAACAGTCCGGTGGACTGTTTTTTGAGAGGTCGGGAAACCCCGACAGGAAAAATATACTAATTTTTTCAGATAATCTGATAGTATA
>CACWVH010000016.1 GCA_902764235.1 uncultured Ruminococcus sp. | reverse complement strand
CGCCGGCGGCGCAGAAAATGACTACTTATATCTTAGAGGGGCAGTGTTTTTGCCGCCTGCGGCGGCAAAAACACTCGCCAATTTACAATCGGCTATTATATTATATTTGCCGATTGTAAAAGTCAAAAAATTTTCTGTTTATGAGGATAATCAACTTTGTAATTTACAATTTTTCTCCGCCGCCATCCGTCATTTTCTCCGCCGACGGCGCAGAAAATGACTACTTATATCTTAGGGGGCGGTGTTTTTGCCGCCTGCGGCGGCAAAAACACTCGCCAATTTACAATCGGCTGTTATATCATAAGCAATTGCAAAACAAATCAGCTTTCTGTTTTACAATTGACCATGTGTATTTGTCTGAATCAAAAAATCAGGTATATAACACTCTGTCATTTATTTCCGGTATCATAGATAATACATCATTGTTATTAATTCTATGTTTTCATACAGAATATGATACCTTCGGTTATATGTTTTTCTGCATACTGTATTTTATACTGCAAAGAAAAGCAGTTCCGGACGCATTGTCTGCTGAAAAAACCGGTTCTGCAAAATAAGACTCATATTTTGACGACAGCTTTTCTCTTATTATCATATCAGCCATTACACCGCCTGCAAAAAGCACCGGCATTTTTCCATATTTTTCAAAAACGGCTGAACACATCCCATCAATTGCGTTTTCAATATGTGCAAGACAAAGCGCAGCAGTGTATTCCTTTGATGCACCGTCCTCAAATACCTTTCTGCACCTGTTCTCTATTCCGGACAGGCAGCAGTCAGCACCTTTTAAGGTGGTTTTTACATTTTTAAGCTTTTCTTTATTCTGAGCCGCAAGCTTTTCAAGCTCAGCACCGCTGGGAAACGATAATCCGAGCATTACACCTGTTCTGTCGATAAGCTGTCCTGCGTTAAGATCAAGTGTCTTTGCGGCTAAAAACACGTTGAAAATATTTTCCTTATCCGGTGTTACGATAACTGCCTCTGTTGTTCCTCCTGAAACATGGAACGCAAGAAATCTTTCTTCAAGTAGTCTTTTCTGACCGGAGCTGTATATTGCAGCAGCAATATGTCCGTTCTGATGAGAAAAGGTATAAAGCGGAATCCCATTTATTTTTGATATGATCCTCGCTGACGAAAGACCAACGGTGAAGCATGGCATATACGAACCCTCTGCATCCCTCGGACGTGAGGATACGCCGACTGCTGTTATCTCACCGTCAGCTCCGTCAAAAAGCCTGTCAATTATCTCAGGCAGCTGCTGCACATGATGAAACACAGCATCACTCTGACGCAGACCGCACTCTCCCTGTCTGACAGGGAGAAGCTTTTTCTGCATAAGCATCCTTCCGCTTTCATCATCATAGATGGAAGCAGAGGTCGTATAATTACTTGTATCTATTCCAAGAAAAAGTGACATTACTTTTCACCGCTTTTTTCAGTCTGCTTTGCAACAGAGCCTAAAACACCATTCACAAATGCACCGTCAGCCGGTGTGGCATATTCCTTAGCAATTTCAACTGCCTCATTTATGGCAACGCTGACCGGTACCGCATCAACATACAGCATCTCATAAACAGCCATCCTGAGTATAGTCAGTGAAACTCTGGACAGTCTTCTCAGCTTCCAGCCCTTGAGGTTAGCTTCGATAAGCTTATCAAGCTCGTCCTTTTTTTCTTCTACACCTGCAACAAGTGTTCTGGTATATGCTCCGATCTCTGCATCCCTGGCGTCCTTTGCATCCTCGATCAGGATATCCACTGCATTATCCTTCTGAAAAAGCTGCTCAAAAAGAAGATAAAATGCTTCTACTCTTTCCTCATGTCTTGTGGATCTTTTACTTTTAGCATTATCGCTCATATTATTCTTCCTTTCGGGTCATCAATCATTATACTTAACCTTATGGAATACCTTCTTGCCCTTCTTTATGACAATGAATCCTTCACTGAACCTTTCAGCGGTGATCTCTGCCTTTACATCTGTTATTTTCTCGTCATTGACAGATATTCCGCCCTGCTGGATAAGTCTTCTTGCCTCAGCCTTTGACGGAACTAACTTTACGAGGAAAAGAAGATCAATAAGTCCGATCTTTCCATCAGGCAAATCAGCTGAGCTGATTTCACTTGAAGGCATATTATCCGTATCAGCCTTTGATGAAAACAGCGCTCTTGCGCCCTCAAGCGCCTTCTGAGCTTCTTCCTCTCCGTGAACAAGCTTTGTAAGTTCAAAGGCAAGTATTTCCTTTGCCTTGTTAAGCTCGCTGCCCTGCCAGCCTTCCATAGCCTCGATCTCCCCGATCGGAACAAATGTAAGCATTTTCAGGCATTTGATAACATCGCTGTCAGATACATTTCTCCAGTACTGGAAGAAATCAAACGGGCTTGTTTTTTCAGGATCGAGCCATACTGCTCCCTTTTCTGTTTTACCCATCTTCTTTCCTTCGGAATTCAGAAGAAGATTGATCGTCATTGCGTGTGAATCCTTGCCGAGCTTTCTTCTGATAAGCTCAGTGCCGCCGAGCATATTGCTCCACTGGTCGTCACCGCCGAACTGGAGGTTACAGCCATAGCGCTGGTAAAGTGAGTAAAAATCATAGCTCTGCATTATCATGTAATTGAATTCAAGGAAGCTCAGTCCTCTTTCCATTCTCTGCTTATAGCACTCAGCGGTAAGCATTCTGTTGACGCTGAAGCAGGCGCCTACTTCTCTGAGCAGCGCAACATAATTAAGATCAAGCAGCCAGTCAGCATTATTGACAAGAAGTGCCTTGTCATCGGAAAAATCAATAAACCTGCTCATCTGCTTTTTAAAGCACTCACAATTATGCTCAATATCCTCTTTAGTAAGCATTTTTCTCATGTCGGTTTTTCCCGAAGGGTCACCGATCATACCTGTTCCGCCGCCTAAAAGCGCGATAGGCTTGTTTCCTGCCATCTGGAGTCTTTTCATCAGGCTGAGTGCCATAAAATGACCAACGTGCAGACTATCTGCTGTTGGGTCAAAGCCTATGTAGAACACTGCTTTTCCTGAATTGACAAGCTCTCTGATCTGTTCCTCATCTGTTGTCTGAGCGATAAGTCCTCTTCTCTGAAGATCCTCGTATACTCCCATATTTCTCGTCCTTTCCATTATCGAGGGGGGATAGAAAAAATGCCCCCCGTATTAAATAATACCAGAGGGCGATTATTAACCGCTGTACCACCTCAATTTACTGTCATCTCACGACAACAGCCTCACGGGTACGATCCATACCCTTGCATTATAACGTATGCAAAACGGGCAAGGCTACTGTTATTTCACCCGCCGGCTCAGGGATGTATTTCCTTCGGCTGCAGCGGATATTTACACCAGCCATATCCTCTCTTTGCCTGCACTTCCGACATACTTCTTCCCATCACTGCCATTAGATTTAGTATAACCATTTTTCCCCCATTTGTCAACCACAAATCCTCCTCCGCCAGCGTGACGCTGGACCCTTGATTCACGGCTTAGTCAGCCTGATAAAGATTTCCCGGGCACCGCCAGACTTATTCAGCCTGAACTGCAACAGAATAAAATACCTGTTGCCAATTATAATTTTACACATAGCGTGCCGCCGGTGTCGCAACGCGCTATCGATCCGCATACGCTGCGCTCTGGGTTCAGAACTTCTGCTTCTATTCCCGCGGCTCTGATTTTTTCTGACCAATACTTTTATGTTAACTGATTATAATTCTTTAAAAACTACCAGAAATATTTTACACCATCTCCTCCTCCGCCGACGGCGGAGTGCCTCCGGTGTTAAGCTCACATCATAAAAAAGCATACCCCTGCCAGATTAATGACAGGGGTCGGGAAATTTATCTTGCTTTTAAGTTATATTTATCAGTACATTCCGCCCATACCGGGATCTGCTGCGGGCATTGCCGGAGCCGGCTCCTTGATATCGGATACAAGTGATTCTGTTGTGAGAACCATTGCTGCTACTGAAGCAGCGTTCTGGAGCGCACTTCTTGTTACCTTTGTCGGGTCAACGATACCGTTTGACATCATATCCATATACTCCTCTGTAAGAGCATTGAAGCCGTAACCCTTCTTACCGCTTGTCATGATCTTGTCAACGATAACTGAACCTTCAAGTCCTGCGTTAGCTGCGATCTGACGTACAGGCTCCTCAAGTGCCTTGAGCACGATCTTTGCGCCTGTTTTTTCGTCGCCTTCAAGTGTATCAACAAGAGCTGAAACAGCCTCTACTGTATTCAGAAGCGCTGTGCCGCCGCCTGCAACGATACCCTCTTCTACTGCTGCCTTTGTAGCTGCGAGAGCGTCCTCGATGCGGAGCTTCTTCTCCTTCATCTCGATCTCGGTTGCAGCGCCAACCTTTATTACTGCTACACCGCCTGCAAGCTTAGCAAGTCTTTCCTGAAGCTTCTCTCTGTCAAAATCAGATGTTGAAGTTTCGATCTGTGCACGGATCTGACCAACTCTGCCGTTGATATCCTCTGTATTGCCTTCGCCGCCGACAATAACTGTGTTCTCCTTGTCAATCTTTACCTTTGAAGCACGTCCGAGCTGATCCATATGTGTATCCTTCAGCTCAAGACCGATCTCCTGTGAAATAACCTCGCCGCCTGTGAGAACTGCGATATCACGGAGCATTTCCTTTCTTCTGTCACCAAAGCCGGGAGCCTTTACACCGATGCAGGTGAATGCGCCTCTGAGCTTGTTTACTACCATTGTTGAAAGAGCCTCGCCCTCGATATCCTCAGCGATGATTACAAGCTTATTCTTGCCTGCCTGGATCATTTCCTCAAGAAGCGGAAGGATCTCCTGAAGATTTGAGATCTTCTTGTCTGTAATAAGAATGAAAGCGTCCTCTACTACTGCTTCCATTTTCTCAGTATCTGTGCACATATAAGGAGTGATATATCCTCTGTCGAACATCATACCGTCTACAACATCTGAATATGTCTCAGCTGTCTTTGACTCCTCAACAGTGATAACACCGTCATTGCCTACCTTCTCCATTGACTCAGCAATAAGGTTACCGATAACCTCATCTGCTGCTGAAATAGTAGCAACTCTTGCTATATCCTTTGAGCCTTCTACCGGCTTTGAATTTGCCTTGAGTGTTTCAACAGCAGTATCAACTGCCTTGCTTACACCCTTCTTGAGGATCATCGGATTTGCTCCTGCTGTTACATTCTTCATGCCCTCACGGATAAGAGCCTGTGCAAGCAGAGTCGCAGTAGTTGTACCGTCACCTGCAACATCATTTGTCTTTATTGAAACTTCCTTGACAAGCTGTGCGCCCATATTTTCAAAAGGATCGTCAAGCTCGATCTCCTTTGCAATTGTTACACCGTCGTTTGTAATAAGCGGTGCGCCGAATTTCTTATCAAGAACAACATTTCTTCCCTTAGGGCCAAGTGTAATCTTTACTGTATCTGCGAGCTGGTCAATACCGCTCATAAGTGCCTTTCTTGCTTCCTCACCGTATATGATCTGTTTTGCCATGATGAATTACCTCCAAATTCAATTCTTTCTTTTTCCGCAGCAAATCTATTATTCCACAACTGCAAGAATATCTGACTGACGGACGATAGTGTATTCCTCACCGTCGATCTTGACATCTGTACCTGAATATTTGCTGGTGATTACCTTATCACCGATATTCACATACATCTTTACTTCCTTGTCATCGACAATTCCGCCGGGTCCAACTGCAACGACAGTTGCAAACTGAGGCTTTTCCTGTGAAGCAGCTGTAAGAATAATACCGCTCTTTGTTGTTTCCTCAGCAGCCTCTGCCTTTACAACAACTCTGTCAAGTAATGGTTTAATAGTCATAATATATTGCCTCCTTAAAGCAAAATAGAATAAATGAAATCAATTAGCACTCTCGCTATTCGAGTGCTAAAGATATTGTATACCCTTTCAGCAAAAAAATCAAGTATAATTTGGTACTTTTTTAAAAATTTTCAAATATATTTAGGAAACACTGAATAAACATCATTTTGAAGTCTGAAGCAAGGCAGAAGTGGCTATGCGTGGGGCTGGTCTCGCCTGCCGGCTCGGTCGGTGCTGCTGCCCTTGGCAGCGGTGTCCACCGGACAGCCGCACCCCCACATCCCAAACGCCGATTAATGAATTAATCAGCGTTTTCTTTATCCGTAATTTTAAAACTCTTAATAATTTATAGTCAGCGTATCTCCATATAATGCAAAAAAAACCTCAGCAAACGCTGAGGATCTCTTTTATCTTCCATCGTGATGTGCAAGAATAACATATGCAGTCTTACAGATGATCTTAAAATCTGTCTGAAGGCTTCTGTCAGCTATGTACTGTCTGTCCATTTCCATCCACTGCTCAAAGGAGATATCATTTCTCGCCTTGCTTGCCTGCCAGTAACATGTAAGCCCCGGTGTTACAAGGAGTCTCTGCTTATCTCTCTCCGAATATTCAGCAACCTCTGCCGGCAGAGGAGGTCTCGGTCCGACAATAGACATATCACCCTTGAGAATATTGACAAGCTGAGGAAGCTCATCAATATTTGTAGCTCTGATGAATTTACCGATACCTGTGATCCTTGGGTCATCCTTCATTTTGAATGCCGGTCCGTCCATCTCGTTATATTTCTGAAGCTTAGCCTTCAGAGCTTCCGCATCCATACACATGGAACGGAACTTATAAAGCTTGAATATCTTTCCGTTTTTTCCGCATCTTTCCTGAACAAAAATAGGGTTTCCTTTTTTATCCCAGAGTGAAATCAGGATCATTACAACAAGAAACAAAGGACTGAGAACTATAAGTGCAAACAAAGAAAGTGTAATATCAAAAAATCTTTTCAGAAAGCTGTAAAGTCTTTTTCTCTCAAGAACGACTGACTCAGAATAATCCCCATTCTCTCCAAGCTGAAGAACTGCATTATTATTCATATTTCGGACACCCCATCATAATTTGTTATTAAAAAAAGATATGGTTCTTCTCTGGTTTAAGCTGATTTTATTATATCATTTTTCATTTTATATAGTCAATCCTCATTTATCAATTTTAATAATTTAGCAATAATTTTATTCAATTAAACGGTTTTATGTAAAAAGAACGAATAAAAAAACAGCATATTGCAAAATTTAATGCTCCGGGGTCTCCGGAGCATAACAGACTGTGATTTTATTTTTATGTGTTTTTATCAACCTGGTGGAATTTCTTGAGATTACCGGTTTTATTGCTTCTTTTAGCAAGCTCATCCATTACCTCATCGACTGTTATTCCCTGCTGAGCCATCATAACAAAAAGATGATAGATCAGATCCGATATCTCAAGAACGGTCTCCTTGTTATCTCCGTTTTTGGCAGCTATGATCGTTTCGCTGCATTCCTCGCCGACCTTTTTAAGAATTTTGTCAAGACCCTTCTCAAAAAGGTAGCAGGTATATGATCCTTCCTGCTTTTCTGCCTTTCTGCTGATTATGGTTTCATAAAGATCATAAAGCTCGTTACTGTTATCCATTTTTCATTCCTCCGATTTTATTATTCCCTGACGCCGTATTCCTTCCACAGCTCATTAAAGAAGCATGAATGACTTCCTGTATGGCAAGCCGGTCCTGTCTGATCGACTATCACAAGAAGCGTGTCCTTATCGCAGTCCCCCTTGATATCAACGATCCTCTGAAGATGACCCGAGGTTGCGCCCTTATTCCAGAGCTCCTGTCTTGAGCGGCTGTAAAACCATGTATAGCCTGTTTCAAAGGTCCTGCGCATTGATTCCCTGTTCATATATGCAAGCATAAGCACCTGACCGGTTGAGCGTTCCTGCACGATTGCAGGCAGAAGATCAGCTTTTTTGAAATAATCTTCTATAAAATCAAAATTTTCCATCAGATATTTGCTCCTTTACCGTTGTGCTTGGCTGCCTTTGCAACGCTTATTGCCTGAGCAAGATCAAGATTTCCGCTGTATATTGCTTTTCCGCAGATCGCACCGTAAATATCAAGATCGGTAAGATTGATAATATCCTTGAGATTTGCAACGCCGCCGGACGCAATGATATTGCATTTTACAGATGCCTTAAGCTCATCAAGCATTGTCAGGTTAGGACCGCTGAGCATTCCGTCCTTTGAGATATCCGTAAATATAATATAATGTACGCCAATATCCTCCATCTGCTTTGCAAGCTCGATATAGTTGATCTCTGATGTATCGGTCCAGCCGTCTGCTGAAACAAAGCCGTTTTTGGCATCAATGCTTACTGCCACATTCAGCGGATATTTTTTTACAGCTTCCTTTACAAAATCCGGATCCTTTATTGCAGCGGAGCCGAGAATGACCCTGTCTATATTGTTTTCAAGATAGAACTCAACGGATTCCATATTACGGATGCCGCCGCCCACCTCTATTTTTATATTGCAGTTCCTGCGTACCTCAAGTATAACATCTGAATTCAGTCTTTCTCCGTCCTTTGCGCCGTCGAGATCGACCATATGCATGAATTCAGCGCCTGCCTGCTCAAATTCCTTTGCGGTTTCCACCGCACTTTCCGCAACCTTATGTGCTGTTGAATAATCTCCCTTATAAAGTCTTACACAATTACCGTCTTTTATATCAATTGCCGGCAGAATTAACATATATATCAAAACCTTCCTGAAAAACTAAGTTGAATCATTATCTATGATTTAAGGAAACACTGAATAAATAGCTTTTTTAAGTTTGAACGAATCCAAAAGTGGTTCTGCACGGGGCTTCGCCCCACACCCCAAACGCCGATCAATGAATTAATCAGCATTTTCCTTAAACTCTGCTGTCCTTATATTGTTATTATAATACACCCTTTGTTGAAAGAGGCTTGTCGGAAGCTGTCACGGTCACGGCTTCTCTGAGCGAATGACCGAGAGCCTTATAAAGTGCTTCTGTGATATGATGTGAGTTTTTACCATAGGGACACTGCAGATGAAGAGTGATGCCGGAATTGAATGCAAAAGCACGCATGAATTCTTCTGTCATGCAGCTGTCATATCCGCCGATACGCTCTTCCGGAAAAGAAGCATCAAAAACGAGAAATGGTCTTCCGCTGATATCAAGTGAGCAAAAGCCCAGCGCCTCATCCATCGGAACATAGAAGCTGCCGAAGCGTTTGATTCCGCCCTTGTCTCCCAGAGCCTTATCAAAAGCCCTGCCGAGTACGATACCGGTATCCTCGATAGTATGATGGCAATCCACCTCAAGGTCGCCGCTTACCTCAACGCTGAGACCAAAGCCTCCGTGAACGGCAAATGCAGTAAGCATATGGTCAAAAAAGCCGATACCTGTATTGATACTGACTTCTCCGCCGTCAAGCTCAAGTGAAAGCTTTATATCAGTTTCCTTTGTTTTTCTGCTGATCTGTGCATTACGCATTTTGTCCACCTCTTCTTTTCAATCAATTAGTATAAATCATTTTTTTTACTTTGTAAATAGAATTTTGGAATTTGTTGTATATTTTATAAATTACTACAAACTGTTATTTTTTTAACGATTAGTTTTTAGTATGTTTTTCATGATATATTTCTCAAGCAGCACCAGAAATTCATTATTTTCAGCATTGGTTCCGGCTGTTATCCTGAGTGCGCCGGCATTTTTGAAATACCGTACAGCAACACCGTTTTCAAGCATGAATTCATAGATACTGCCGGCTTTGTCAGTTTCCATAAAAATAAAATTAGCGCACGGCTCATATATTTTAAACGGCAGCTTGTAATTTCCGACTATTTTTCCAAGTCCGGAACACAGAGCCTTTGTTTCCTTTATTATCTCATCACGGCGGCTGTCGAGAAGCTGCCTGTGAGAATAAATACAGGTGCCGATCTCCTGAGAAAGGCTGTTTACATTATAAGGTGATTTCACAGCTCTGAGAGCTTTTGTGACATCAGGATTCGATACTGCAAAGCCAAGCCTTATTCCTGCCGCACCCACTGCCTTTGACGCTGTTTTCAGAACGATAAGATTATTATACTTGTGAGCTTCCCCAAGAATTGATTCATTCCAGAAATCCATATATGCTTCATCAAGTACAACAAGGGCATCCGGGCATTCGCTGACAAGTCTTTTTGCCTGCTGTGCTGTTATACCTCTTCCTGTGGGGTTGCAGGGGTTCGAGAAAATCACCATATCTGCCTTATTATCATTAACAAAGCTGATAAGCCCGTCAATATCTATCTCAAGCTCGTCGTTTTTCTTATAGCACAGTATCTCATTCTCTGAGAGGAATGAATAAAAAGCATACATTGAAAAATCCGGATCTGTCACAACGACCCTGCTTCCCCTTTTAAGCATAGCAGAAGCAAGGAGATAAAGCATTTCATCTGATCCGTTGGTAACTGTAATGTGAGCCGGGTCAAGCCCGTAGTAATCCGCAAATGCAGCTGTAAGCCTGACAGCTGTGGGATCAGGATAGCGGTTGAAGCTCAGATTATCTACTATTGTTTTTATCTCTTCTTTTATTTCATCAGAAAGATCAAAGCATGATTCATTTGCGTCAAGTCTGATCCTGTATGTTCCGCTGATGGGTTCATACGGCTCAAGCTCTATGACCTTATCGCATAATTTATATGACATTTCACATTTTCCTTCCTTCATGCCGGATGACAATTACATCCGTATTGTTATTGCCGCCCGGATAATCGGGCGGCATTTATATACCTGTTTAAATTATTCAAATCTGACGATAATTGAATTTGCGTGAGCTGTCAGACCCTCTGTATTTGCAAAGCGGACAATATCATCGTGGTCTGCCCTGAGGGCGTCCTCGGTGTAATATATGAAGCTTGATTTTTTAATAAAGCTGTCCACTGACAGTGGTGAAAAGAATCTTGCGGTTCCGCTTGTGGGAAGAACGTGATTCGGTCCGGCAAAATAATCGCCCAGCGGCTCGGGAGAATAATTCCCAAGGAATACAGAGCCTGCATTATCAAGCCTGCCTACATATTCCATCGGATTATTGCAGCAGACCTCAAGGTGCTCAGGTGCAAGTCCGTTTGCCATCTCGACTGCCTTATCCATATTCTCACAAACAATTATCGCACCGAAGTTAGTAAGTGACTCATCAATAATATCCTTTCTTGAAAGACCCTGGATCTGTCTTTCAAGCTCGGCAACTGTTTTTTCGGCAAGCTCCGCTGAGGTCGTCACAAGTATCGCAGACGCCATTCTGTCATGCTCTGCCTGGGACATAAGGTCTGCGGCAAGGAATTTCGGGTCTGCGCTTTCATCTGCAAGCACAAGTATTTCACTCGGTCCTGCGATCATATCAATATCCACAACGCCGTATACCAGCTTTTTGGCAGTTGCAACAAATATATTGCCCGGTCCGACGATCTTGTCAACCTTCGGGACGCTTTCGGTACCATAGGCAAGTGCTGCAACAGCCTGCGCACCGCCCATAAGGAATACCCTGTCAACGCCTGCGATCACTGCTGCTGCCATGATATCAGGGTTCGGCTTTCCGTTTTTAAGAGGAGGTGTTACCATTACAAGCTCCTTGACGCCTGCTATCTTTGCCGGAATCGCATTCATCAGTACAGATGAAGGATATGCTGCTGTACCGCCCGGAACATACAGACCAACTCTTGCAAGTCCTCTGACACGCTGACCGAGAATAACGCCGTTTTCCTTTGTTGTCAGCCAGCTCTGCTGAAGCTGACGGGCGTGAAAATCACGGATATTCGCAGCTGCCCTTTCAAGTGTGCCGATAAATTCCGGATCGCAGCTGTTCATTGCTTTTTCAAGCTCTTCCTTCGGAACCTCGAAAAACTCCGGCGCCTTGCCGTCAAATTTTATTGTATATTCCTCAACAGCCTTATCACCGTTTTTGCGTACATTATTTATAATATCCGAAACGATTGCGGTAACGTCCCTGTCTGTATCGCTGCTTCTGTAACGAACAGCCTTCAGGAATTCATATTCTGCTTTTCCGTCAGCAATTACTGTTTTTATCATTGCATCTTCTTCCTTTCTGTTTCCATTTTATCTGCAAGATCCTCTATTTCTGCCTTTCTGAGCTTGAGGCTTGCTGAATTTGCGATCAGCCTTGCAGAGATGGGCGCAACATTATCCTCTATGATAACAAGTCCGTTCTCTTTAAGCGTAGAGCCTGTTTCTACTATATCCACGATAGCATCCGCAAGTCCTAAAAGCGGCGCAAGCTCCACAGAGCCTTCTATTTTTATTACCCTGATATCCATTCCCTTGTTTTCAAAGAAATTTCTTGTGACATTAGGATATTTGGTTGCTATCGTCCTTGCATCATAACCGGAGAAAAAGTCAGTGCCTTCCTTGCCGGCAAGTGCGAAACGGCATTTTCCGAAGCCCAGGTCAAGTATCTCATAGAAGCTCCTGCCGTTTTCCATTATCGTATCCTTGCCCACGACTCCGAGGTCACATACGCCGTTTTCTACATATGTGATAACATCAGCTGCCTTTGCAAGAACCACCTCAATATCTCCGTTTCCGATGGGCAGTATCAGTTTTCTTCCCTTTTCCCTGACTGCTGTGCAGTCGAATCCGGCAGCCTCAAGAAGCTTTACCGTATCCTTTTCGAGTCTTCCCTTTGTAAGTGCTATTCTTAATGGTTTCATCAGCTTTCTACTCCTGTATCTATCGTCTTGATTTCCTCGCCGACTATGGTCAGCTTTTTTATTCCGGTATTTCTTGCGTATTCAAGTGCTTCGTCCGGTGTTTCAAATACGCTGTTCTCTCCGGTTATCCCGGCTTCAAAAAGTGTTCCTGTATATCTGATCGCCTCTATCTCATAGCCCTTTTCACTATGCACAAGAATATCAGGTCTTTTCTTCTCAGGGACATTTCCTCTTTTCATCATTACTGCCGCAAGAGCATCCACATTGATGCCGAAGCCGATTGCTGCTGCCGGACGGTCAAAATTATCAAGAAGCCTGTCATATCTTCCGCCGATAAGCACCGGCTCACCGGAGCCCATTACATAGCCGCTGAAAACGATATCACTGTAATAATCGTTTCTCTGGACAAGACCCAGGTCGATCATTATCCTGTCGCCGAGACCGAGCTTTGTCAGGTCATTATAAAGCTCACGCACATATTCAAGGGAGCTGAGCGCAGCCTCGTCCTCACACATTGTGATAGCCTCGTCAAGAACCTCCACACCGCCGAAAAGACGGGGAAGCCTTCTTATTATTCCGACCGCCTGAGTCTGCTCAAGCTTATCAAGCTCTGAATTGAGCGCTGAATAGTTTTTCGATTCAATAAACTGTCTGATCTGCTCACGCTCATCATCGCTTACAGGAAGATTTTTTGCAAGAGCCCTGAAGAATTTCGCATTTCCAAGCTCGATTCTGAAATCAGGCACACATTTTGAAAGAGCCTCCACAGCAGTCGTGATCGTTTCAAGATCAGCACGCTTTCCGCTTGCTCCGATCAGCTCGATTCCGGTCTGCATAACCTCATTGCTTCTTCCGGTAAGTCCCGGATTATATCTGTAAACTCTCTGGTTATAATAAAGACGTATGGGATGGCGTTCATTCATCAGTCTTGTAGTCACCATTCTGGCTATCGGCAGAGTGGAGTCAGGTCTTACTACCATAAGCCTGCCCTTTGAATCACTCATCTTGAACATATATTCCATCGGAATTCCGGAGACCTCTTCCTTGAAAAGATCATAGAATTCTATACCCGGAGTGAGCACTTCATGGAAGCCTCTCTGAGAAAAAACATTTCCGAGTATTGAAGATACTGTCCTGTTTGCAAGACATTCCTCAAATAAAAGATCCTTTGTTCCTACCGGTGTGATTTTTGAATAGTTTTTCATTATCAGTACCTCACTGCATATTTTTACTGAACAGTTTTCATAAGAATAACTGCTGAATACCGTTGCTCTGCAACAACTTTATCATGTTAAAGTGTTAGCGTGTTAACATGATATCATATCATCATCAAAATGTCAAGCTATACACACCCACCGGCGTGCCGCCGGGGTCGCGATTCATGGCTTAGTCATCCTGAGCATAAGCGAAGGATCTTTTTCACGAAAGCAGCAGTATCCGAAAGCTTCTTCGTCGCTCTGCTCCTCAGAATGACATAGTCGGTTGTGATTTTTTGAAAATTGATTTACGTGACCAACAGCCGGTGTTGCAGCGCACCAGAGTGACATTGTGTATCGCCTGACGGCTTGGTCGGTGCTTCTGCTGTGAACAGCTGAAACAGAACAAAAATGCCTGAATAAAAATTCCCACTATATGCACAATACATACAGTGGGATAATTTCAGACAATGCAAAACCGGATATGCACTCTGATCGTATCCTATGTTATTTTATCATATCATTGATATTTACGCAATATTAAAAAAGACTCTTATTCTTTATAAGAAGTGAAAATATTTGTGAGTATATATCATGTTTATTGAATTATTTTGTCGCTTTGTGCAAATAATGATACTAAAGTTACAAAAATATGGTTATTTTATTATTAATAGCTCAAAAAACCTCTTGTAATTGCGTACAATATGTGTTAAAATATATTCAGAGGAGATTGTTATAAATTTATCTTTTTATATATTTGATACACTTGCTCATTTTATATTGTATCTCACATAAATGAAGATGTCAATACTTTTTTGAGAATACTACTTTTATTGTTTTACTATATATAGTTTAAAACGAAAGGAGGTTATCAAATGTTTTGGGAAAGATTTTATAGCTTGTGCTTAAAAAGGGGAAAAAAGCCAAATCCTGTTGGTAAAGAGATCGGATTATCGTCAGGTATAATCAGTAAATGGAAAGCCGGAGGAATTCCTAACGGTGAAACATTGATGAAGCTTTCTAAATATTTCGATGTTTCCATTGATTATCTGCTCGGTATCAGTCCACAAATAGAGATAAAGGAAACCGATATAGAACCGGTATTATCTGATAAAGAGCTTAAAGACAGAATTTTCTTTAATGTCAACAATCTTAATGGTATCGGACTGTCTTATCTGGTTGAGTATTCGGATTTTCTGACTACGAAAATGAAGTATCGCAATGATGAGATCAACAGCCTCATGAACACAAGTCTCGACAGAGATAACAACATCTGAAAAATGAAAAATGCTGTATTCACGGTTTTTCCGGAATACAGCATTTTTATTTTATATCTTACCTTTTCTGATCCTGAATCTGCTGATAATAACCGCCAGAACAAGGACGATCAGATTTACAATTACTATACTTGCGCCGGTAGGTGCAGAATAATAATAGGAAACTATCAGTCCGATAATAAAGCATAATACAGAAACTATGGCTGAGGTTATTATTACTGTTTTGAATCTGCTGCAAAGGCGCATTGAAATCACCGCAGGAAATATTATCAGGCTTGAAATAAGCATTGAGCCCATCATTTTCATTCCCACAACGATAGTCAGTGCAGTGAGCAGAGCTATTATCATATTATAGATCCCGGCTTTTGTTCCTGTTGCCTTTGCAAAGTTTTCATCAAAGGTAACAGCAAATATCTTATTATAAAAAAAGACAAACAGAACTATAATTATAAATGAAAGCACAGAGCAGAAAATCAGATCTGTACTGTCCATTGCGATAATGCTTCCGAAAAGGTAGCTGTTGATATCGGTATTCAGCCCGGTTACGGATGCAGCTGTGATACCGATCGCCAGAGCACCTGTGGAGATCAGTGCTATTGCGGCGTCCCCCTTGACCTTGCTGTTTTCACTCAGGCGCAGCAGGAAAAATGCCGCCGCAACAACCACAGGGATCGCTATCTGAAGCGGTGCGGCAGAGCCGATGGCAGAAGCGACTGCCAGAGCGCCAAAGCCCACATGAGACAGACCGTCCCCTATCATTGAATATCTTTTCAGCACAAGACTGACTCCAAGCAGGGACGCGCAGAGCGAAACAAGTATTCCGCCTATGAGCGCCCTTATCATAAAGTCATTCTGGAACATTTCAATTATTTCGTTTATCATATTGTACTATCTCCCGGAGAATAATATCTGTTTTTCAGGCTTTCGCCGGCGGTCAGACCGCATCACTGAAAAAATACTGTCCCAGCGGACTTTTAATATATTCCTCAGCTGTGCCGAAAAAGCTCTTTTCATAGTTAAGATGAAGTATATGTGTTGCATATTTTACTGCTGAAACAATATCATGTGACACCATGACAACAGTTATCTTGTCTTTTTTGTTCAGCTCTTCAATCAGACGGTACATTTCTTCTGTTACGATCGGATCAAGACCTGTTACAGGCTCATCAAGAAAGATAAGCTTCCTGCCGGCGCACAAGGCTCTTGCAAGAAGGACTCTTTGCTGCTGACCACCGGACAGGTCACGGTAGCTCCGTCTCATCAGATCTTCAATTCCGAGCTTTCTGATATTATCATGTGCTGTCATTTTATCATTTTTAGAATAGAACGGTCTCAGACCTCTGCTGTTCAGTCTGCCTGACAGCACAACCTCAAAAACGCTTGCCGGAAAATCCTTTTGTGCAGGCGTCTGCTGAGGAAGGTAGCCTATTTCATTTCTTTTCAGCCCTTCTCCGAAGGTGATCGTTCCGCTGTCAGGAGCTTTCAGTCCGAGAAGTCCCTTTGTCAGCGTGCTTTTTCCCGAACCATTTTCACCAACTATACACAGGTAATCACCCTCGCAGACAGTAAAGCTCAGATCCTTTATTACATCTGCATTTTCATATGAAAATGCAAGCCTTTCGCATTTTATCAGCTCTTCCATATCAGGACAAAGCCTCCTTGAGATTTTTCAGATTTTCTTCCATCAGAGATATATACGTTACCCCTTCATTCATACTGTCAGCATCAACATTATGGCACGAATGCAGCTGCAGAACCTTTGCGCCTGCTGCATCTGCTATTGTCTGTGCGACCTTGCCGTTTGAAAACTCTATCTTGAATACCACCGGTATCTTTTTTTCCTTTGTTTTTTCTATAAGAAATGATATGGTCGCAGCGCTCGGCTCTGTTTCTGACGAGCATCCCGGAAAGGCTGCAAAATAGCCCAGTCCGTATTCATCAGCAAAATATCTGAACGGAAATCTGTCTCCGAAGATCATCAGCTTTGTCTTTGCGTTTTCCGTCAGCTCACGGAATTTATTATCAAGATTTGTAAGCTCCTTTGCATATTTGTTGGCATTGGCTTCATATATGCTCTTGTTTTCCGGGTCAAGCTCCTGCATAGCGGCTGATATTATCTTTGTAATGGTTATCGCATTCTTCGGTGACGTCCAGACGTGCTCATCATATTCCTTCTGCTCACCTTCTTCGTACTCCTCATCTTCGGCAGTCATGCCTTCGACAGTAGCTTCCTCGACCGTATCCACACATTCTGTCAGGGCTATTATTTTTTTCGGCTGTTTTTCATTCGATTCAAGTATCGTTCTTACCCACTCATCCGATTCACCGCCCACATATATAAACAGATCACAGTCACGGATATTTACTATATCCTTCGGTGACGGCTCATAATTATGGCTTTCCATTCCGGGCTTGAGAAGCATTGTCAGATCGATCTCATCTCCGCCCACCTGTCTTGCAAAATCATAAGGCGGAAATATCGTACATATTATCTTCATTTTTCCTTCGCTTTTTTCGTTATTGTCCGCCTTACAACCGCAAAAAAGCGAAAGCGTCATTACCAGTGACAATAATATTGCTGTTATCCTTTTCATTTTTATTCCTCCGCTGACAAATATGCACATTCCTTACATATTCCATAGAATACTGTCCTGAAAAAATCTATCTCAAAGCCATGCTCGTCAAATATATGACTGCAAAGCTCAGCAGTCCTGCTGCAATTGAGATGGATAAGCCTTCCGCATTTTTCACATTTGAGATGAAAATGCTCACGGCATTTTTCTGCCTGATCCGCATATTGAAAGCAGGCAGACGTTGTCCCGTCCACAGTAAACTTTCTCACAAGCCCCTGTTCAAGCAGCTTATCAAGATGACGATAAATAGTTGTCACGCCGACCTTGGCGCCGTCCTTTTCAAGATGCTCTGATATATTTCCAACAGTAACGTGTTCATCCTTCTTTTCGATCAGAAAATCCAGTATAGCCTGTCTTTGCCTTGTTTTATACCCTGTTCCGTTATTCATCCAAACACTCACTTCTTATAGTTAAATCTGAAAACCGTTTTCATTTTACCACTCTTTTTCTCTCTTGTCAACCGCCGGCGTGCCGCCGGCACGGAAATCAACTTTCTTAAAAAGAAATATTATTTAACCTTTTTTCTTACATTCTACTTAAATTTGAAGCGAATTGCGGGGGCTTTCCGGTCGCCCCCGCACCCCTTCGGTATCAAAAAAGATAATAATTATGAGAAGATTTTAAAAATTGATTTCCGTGTGCCGCCGGTGTCGCGACGCGTTATCGCTTCACTACGTTTCGCTCTGTGTTCAGAACTCCTGTTTTTATTCCCGCAACTCTGATTTCTTCTGACAGAACTTTCATGTCAGTTGACTATAATCACTTAAAATCTCCCAGATATATTTACACGAACCGCTCACTTCGTTCGCTCAATGAATAATTAATAACGAATAGTGAATAATTTTTGCGTATTTGCTGCCTTAGCGTTTAACCAAAAGTAAATAGCGGAACGCAAATCTTAGAATCAGCGAAACAAAGCCGCCCACCCTCACACAAAACTAACCGTTGCTACGAAAGTAAGCGAGCACGCCGCAGGCAGCGCAGCGCACCGAGCGAGTGCAGTAAGCGAGCACGCACACCGCAGGCGGTGGGCAGCGCAGCGGGGGCGGGGTGGAGATAAGGAGGTGAGATTTCCAAAGAGAGGAACCTTAAGAGGAGGGGCAGCGACCCTTCTCTTATGGTTCTTCTCTTTGGCTGCGTCCGCATCCTGCGGACGCCTGCCATCGACACCAGCGGCACGTAAAACCAATGAATCAGCGTAACGATGCCGCACACATTCATACAAAGTCTTGCAAGGGGAATACAATATCTCTGCTACCAGTATTATACCTACCCAACAATAAAGCTGTTGCTTTACTGAGTTCAGAAATATATCCGCAGCTCCATAAATTTTATCCGATCAATTGTTATCACACATATGAATATTCAGCGTAATATATAGTATAACGAAAACCTGCCGGACATCAGAAAGCCCTGACAGCTTTTCCTGAACAGATACAGACCGGGCATTTCCGGCGGAATACGGCAGGTTTGAGTAAATCTATATATAAACGGAGGATCTTATCATGTGTGGTAACAACTTTTTAGGAAACGGAAGCTGTGGATGGATCATTCTTCTCATCATCATTCTCTGCTGCTGCGGCAATAATAACGGCGGCTGCGGATGCGGCTGCAATGACAACAACTGCGGATGCGGCTGCTGACAAAAACACAGTAAAATAAAACAATAATAATGCACCGTCTGCTCAGATGATCTCTGCACAGACGGTGCGGTTTTGTTATTTTTTTATCAGACAGTAAGCTCCTTGCCATCCTCAATGTCAGTGAGAAGATTGACTCTGCGCTCATGTCTGCCGCCTTCAAATTCCGTGGAAAGGAAAATATCCACCATGCTGAAGGCAAGCTCCTGACTGACTACATTCTGACCCATGCAGATCACATTTGCATTGTTATGACGTCTTGTCATTTCAGCAAGCATTTCGTTTGTACATACAGCAGCTCTGACGCCCTTTACCTTGTTTGCAGCCATTGATACGCCGAGTCCTGTCGTACAGCATATCACGCCGAAATCACATTCGCCGTCTGCTACCGCTTTTGCTGCAAGATATGCATATTTTGGATAATCCACAGATTCCTTTGAAAAGCAGCCAAAGTCAGCTACCTCGATGTTCTGCTCTTCAAGATGCTTTTTTACAGCCTCTTTAAGTTCATATGCTCCGTGATCCGCTCCGAGTGAAATTTTCATAATGATACCCCTTTTCTTTTTTATTACCATAGCTGATTGTAAAAATCAAAAATCATCTGTTCATACGGATTTTTATAATTACATTTTACATTTTTCTCCGCTTTTTCAAAGTTTCTCGTGTTTTGGCGAGGTGTCTGCCCACCTGCGGTGGACAGACGACCTTTCGCCATTTTTCAATCGGCTATTTTTATTATGAGTCTTTTTCCTTTTGTTTTTCAAGCCTTGCCTTCAGCTCACGCTCAGCCTGCGGCAGACGAAGATAGGCAGGCATAAGCTCATCACTGCTGCAAAGCTTGTTTTCGTTTATCATTCTGACCGCTGCCATAGCTGTACCATAGGCGTGCTGGAATCTGATGTTTTCCGGAACAAGCTCTGTGTTTTCAAGCTTTCCCTCAAAGCTTTTGCTGCAAAGCTCTGCTCCGTCACCGACAAGATAAACTTTTTCATCATAGTATTCAAGCTCCCGGGCAAGCTCTTCTATTGATATTGCCCTGTCCTCGGTAAGCCTTTCAACAATACCGTTATCCAGTCTGAAAAGCGCATTATAAACCTGCGAACATCTTGCGTCCATCACAGCGCATATCACCCCGTCACGATACGGCATACCATATGCCATCGCTTCAAGTGTTGAGACCCTTGCACACGGTTTATCAAGGGGCATCGACATACCCTTGACCGACGCTGTCCCTATCCTTACCCCAGTGAATGAGCCGGGTCCTGCATTGACGGCAAAGACATCTATGTCACTTATATCTGTCTTTGATGCTTCAAGCAGGGCTGAGACGACAGGCATAAGCGTCTGGCTGTGCGTTGTCTTTATATTGAGATAGAATTCTCCCAGCAGTCTGCCGTCGCTTACCAGCGCCGCTGATACCGGAGAAGCCGTTGTATCCACCGCCAGAATCTTCATATTTCCTTCGCCCCTTTTATTTCAAATTCTCTTTCGTTTTCCGAAATATAACGGATATTTATATCAATCCTGTTTTCCGGAAGAAAATCCTGTATATTCTCGCTCCATTCGATTATCATTACACCGCTGTCCATATAATCAAAAAAGCCGGTAGTGTAAAGATCGTCCCAGGATGTGATACGATACATATCAAAATGATAGACAGGAAATTTTCCGCTGTATTCGTGTACAAGGGCGAACGTCGGACTTGATACGTCATCCTCCGACCCAAGCCCCCGTGCAAGTCCTCTTGTAAATGCAGTTTTCCCTGCACCAAGTCCGCCGTACATTGCTATGACCTCAGTGCCTTCAAGAGTCGCAGCAAGTCTTTCTGCAAGCTGCTCTGTTTCTTCCGGAGATCCGGTTATGAATTTCTGCAAAGATTTTTCCTCTTTCCTTTATTTATACATGACAGCCGGTTGTAAAAAATATAAATGCTGTTATTCATGCTGAAAACATCAATACTCTTTCTCAGCTGCCGTCTTTATTCATTTTCAGCGCAGTATCAGAACAGACCGGTAATCTTTCCGTCTGAATCAACGTCTATTCTCTCAGCAGCCGGTGACTTCGGAAGTCCGGGCATTGTCATTATATCTCCCGTGTACACTACAATAAAGCCTGCGCCGTTTGACAGGCGGATATCCCTTACCGTTATATTGAAGCCCTCCGGCTTGCCGAGCAGGGACGGGTCGTCTGACAGTGAATACTGAGTCTTTGCAACGCAGACCGGAAGCTTTGCTGTATCAAGCCTTTCGATATCCGCAAGCGCCTTGAGTGCTTTGGTCGTATAGCTTACGCCGTCTGCCCTGTAGATCTTCTTTGCAATTGCAAGTATCTTTTCCTTTACAGGTGCTTCATCCTCATATGTAAGGTGAAGCTCTGAGGGCTTTTCTGTTGCGGCAATCACCTTTGCTGCAAGCTCCTGACCTCCTGCGCTTCCCTTTGAGAACATCTCTGCCATTGCAAAATCAGCACCACGCTCTGTGCAGTATTTTTCGATAAATTCAAGCTCTGCGTCCGTATCGCTTGCAAATCGGTTGATAGCAACTACTGTCGGAACGCCGAAATTCTGCATATTCTCGACATGGACACCAAGGTTGACTATTCCCTTTGAAAGTGCTTCAAGGTTTTCAGCTGAAAGCTCTGCCTTCGGAACGCCGCCGTTGTATTTGAGCGCTCTTACGGTAGCAACGATTACGACCGCCGACGGACGAAGTCCTGACTTTCTGCATTTGATATCAAAGAATTTTTCTGCGCCGAGGTCAGAGCCGAAGCCTGCCTCTGTCACAACATAATCCGCAAGCTTCAGTCCGAGCTTTGTTGCTCTGATAGAGTTACAGCCGTGTGCAATATTTGCAAAGGGACCGCCGTGCATGATAGCAGGCGTGCCTTCAAGAGTCTGTACAAGATTGGGCTTGACAGCGTCCTTGAGCAGCGCTGCCATTGCGCCGTTTGCCTTGAGTTCCTTAGCATAAACCGGCTGACCGTCTGTATTATATGCTACAAGGATATTACCGAGTCTTTCCTTGAGATCGTCAATATCAGCTGCAAGGCAAAGAATAGCCATTACCTCACTTGCAACTGTAATGATAAAGCCGTCCTCTCTCGGAACGCCGTTGACCTTTCCGCCCAGACCTGCCACGATATTGCGAAGCTCTCTGTCGTTCATATCAAGACAGCGCTTTATCAGTATCCTGCGCACGTCGATCCTGAGCGCATTACCCTGCTGGATATGATTATCAAGCATTGCACAGCAAAGGTTATTCGCCGCCGTGATAGCGTGCATATCTCCTGTGAAATGAAGATTGATATCCTCCATTGGTATTACCTGAGAATATCCGCCGCCTGCTGCTCCTCCCTTGATACCGAAAACCGGACCCAGAGAAGGCTCTCTGAGACATACGGCAGTTTTCTTTCCTGCTGCGCTGAGTGAATCTGCAAGACCAACGGAAACCGTTGTTTTGCCCTCTCCTGCCGGAGTAGGATTGATAGCAGTCACAAGGATAAGCTTTCCGTCAGGACAGGCGGAAGTCTTCTTTATAAGCTCCTCAGACAGCTTTGCCTTATATTTGCCGTAATACTCAAGTTCATCCCCGGTTATCCCGAGCTTTTCAGCGATATCCTTCACAGGCTTTATATCCGCCTGCTGAGCGATCTCGATATCAGTTAACATTATTATCTCCCCTGTCGTCAATATTTACGTTTTCTGCCCGGTACGCATCTGATGCTCCGGTTCCTGTTCTTATATTTTAACACAAATATTCAGTTAATACAACAGTGACATCCAATTTACTTATGATATAATATCGTGGTATTTGCACTATGTCCCGAATCCGTGTAACTCATTTTGGTTTGTTATGAAAATCCGGGAGAGAATGCGCAGTTTTATGCATTTCAGGGTAAATTGTAGCTCACCCATAAGGTGCAGCTTTTCCCACCCATCCCCCGTCCCCCTTCCCAAAGGGAAGGGGGAGATATTTGGGGACGGCGTCAGGCAGCGGATTGCCGCTGCCTGACGCCTGGAAAGAATAAAAACCGGTAAGCTTACAACTAACTTCACGGATTCAGGTATGTGTAATTAATCAGCATTAAATAATACCTGAATCCGTGAAACTCATTTTGGTTTATTCTGAAAGTCCCGGAGAAAATGCGCAGTTTTATGCATTTCAGGGTAAATTGTAGCTCACCCATAAGG
>CACWVH010000015.1:38909-39378 GCA_902764235.1 uncultured Ruminococcus sp. | reverse complement strand
TTAGCCATTGTTCTGCCCCTCCCTGCAAATGATCTCATCAACAACAGCCATATACTGCTGTCCTGCTTTACTGTGCTTTTTGCCGACAAGAGGTTTATGATTAATTGCTGCTACCTTGACTTCATCAAGGGAAGAAATTGCGTTTTCAAAGACATATTCACCGTAGCTTTCATTCATCGCTTTCAGAATAGACTTTGCAGAATTGGTACGACTGTTGAACATAGTGACAAGCATACCAAGAACATAAGGCTTTATATCGTTTGTCTGCTTTGCTCTCAGCAATGTTGCAAGGAGCTGATCGACACCCTCATAAGCCCAATAATCGGACTGTACAGGGATAAGCACCTTGTCACAGGCTTTCAGGGCATTAGAAACGAGCAAGTCAAGTGTCGGGGGACAGTCGATGATAATGTAGTCATATTCATCGAAAGCATCGTCAGAGAAAAGACGGCTGAAAACACCTGTGCTG
>CACWVH010000015.1:0-38880 GCA_902764235.1 uncultured Ruminococcus sp. | reverse complement strand
CTCAGACTTGCGGATAGCTTCTGACACAGGCTTCTGTACCTTTGAAACCGTCTGCCAAATCAATTCTGAAATGGTGGGCTTGCCGTCCGTACCGTCATAACCGAGAAAACGAGAGAGATGGGACTGATTATCCGTATCAACGAGCAGTACCTTTTTGCCTTTAAGTACAAGTCCTGCACCGATGTTGATGACGGAAGTGGTCTTGATCTCCTTACTTGAAATAAAAATTTATATAATAAAAAGCCGACTTACAGACGGCTGATTATTGTTTAAGTACACACCATTTCAGAAAAAAATGATTTCGTTACTCAGTATCACTTCAATAGTAAAAATGCACAAATCTTATAACTTTAATCATAAAATTAGAACTTCTTTTGTGCATATTGACAATTCTTCCTTGATTGTGTAAAATACAAAACCGTAAGTTATCTTACTAAAGTTAATTCATTTAAGGAGATTGGAAAAATGGTAATTACAGCTACGGCTATGTATGACGAGAACAGTCCGTTCAATGTTTGGGCGGATAAATGGTTTTTGTACAAGTCAGTCGGAATTTCTGACGGCTACAAAAGTGCTATCAGCAGTCAGGTCAGGTATCTTTCTGATTACTTCGGAGATACCCCTGTAAAAGAAATCAGACCTATGCAGATCTGTGATATGATCAACGAGCTTGCTGTCGAAAACCCTAACACGAGAAGACCGTCCTCTAAACAGCTTCTCAAGGACATCAGATGTGTCGCTTCAAGTATCTTCAGCTATGTATCCGCAAACACGAACTACGATAACAATCCTGCAAAGGTTGTAACTATACCGAAAGACGCACCTAAAAACACAAGAAGAGCCTTGACCGAAGAAGAAATCGGTTGGCTCATCAGTTTCGACCATAAGGCAAGACTTCCGGCACTTATTATGTGCTTTTGCGGACTTCGTGCAGGAGAAATGATACCCTTGCTTTGGTCAGATATTGACTTTACGAACGGAGAGATAAGCGTAACTAAGTCCGTTTCAAGAAAAACAGGCGGTTATAAAGTAAAGCAGGGAACAAAGAACGGCAAAAAGAGAAAAGTCCGTGTCCCTAAAAGCCTTCTGAATGAATTGCAGACTTACAAAGATAATGCTGATTCAAGGTATGTATGTTCAAAAACTGACGGCGATATGCACACAGTATCTTCTTGGAGAAGATTGTGGGATTCATATCATACACAGCTTTCTCATCAATACGCAACTGTAAAACAGTCGAAACAGAACTTATACTCACCGAAAGGTGTCAAAGTCAAGATTGAGAAAATTACTCCGCATATGTTAAGACACACATTCGCAACTTTGCTCTACACTTCGGGAGTGGATGTTCTGACAGCTTCAAAACTGCTCGGTCATTCAAACATTTCCATTACACTTGAAATCTACACACACCTCAAGGAAGAAAAGTATATTATTTCCATTGAAAACTACGAAATATACATTGAGGAACGCTTTTTTTAACAACAAAAAAAGACACCCCCAAAACCAACTGATGTTGATTTTGGAGGTGTCGGATAATACTCCATCCAAACCAACAACTAAGTATTGTTTGAATGAAGTGATTTTTTAATGTATAAAGAATTCGTATGATTTCAAGCCTAAAATTCAAATTGAAAGTATTGATTTTTGAAATAAGATATGATATAATACCTTCTATAAGTTAGTGAACATTAGGATTAATGTTGAATATCTTTTTTGAATACTTTTGCTATTTATGTTCGAGTTTTCGGGACACTTGAATGGGGTTCAAGAGGCCGCAGGTTCGACTCCTGTCACTCGGACCAGCTCGTGACCGCATGGGACGATTCGCATAGTCGTTCCCTGCGGTCGCTTTTTTTGTGGGAAGGCTGAGTCCTGTGCCGTACTCCGAGGGTTATATTTTAGTGGTTTATTGATATAAAGAGCCTCATCATGTGGGGCTTTTAATATTGCGAATAATTATTTGTATGTTCTGAAAAAATTGCAAGAGGAGCTTGTAGAGCGTTGGCATAAATGGGATTTTGAAGTAGGGATAAGATAATGGCAGACAGCATCGCTGCTGCCTGCCGACTTAAGATTTTAATTTTTGGGATGCGGAATGAACGGTAATTCGTCATCTTCAAGCTCCGGATTGCTTGTTGTAATTACATCCTCGTTATCAAACTCAGTGATCTCCATTTCGGTGGGGATATATTTTTTCTTTTTCATTTCATTGCACCTCCGTCATTATGGTTTAAAATATCTGTCTGAACCTTGGTGATTTCTAACTCATGGCACTCATACTTTTCTTTGTTCGTATTCATGTATGTCATTTCCGGTTAGTTCTGGGTGACATTTGCGCCGGAGATGGTGATGATTTTTTGGGTATCGTCTTTTGCAACGACAACAAATGCGTTACCCTCAACACCGTCCACGACAGGATAGAATTTTTCGTTTTCATTATAATCTTCAATGAAAACGTTTGGCTGCGGAACGTGATAGGCATAGGTGCCTATACCGAATTCACCTGCGTTAAAAGTATAATCATCGTTACGGACAACGATACCGTTGCGGCTTTCTGTGCCGTATGTACCGCCTGTCAGAACAAAACTATATACATCATCATAAGCCTCTTCTATGCCATCAGCGATATAGTCACCGACCTTCAGTGTGGAAAAATCTTCGATAGATCCGCTGCTGATGACTTCGCCCTCAGCGGAAGCCGCCTTGCCAAAGTATTCGTTGGCAGCCTGTGAATACAGATACAGCGCCTTAACGACATTCTGGAGCTTCGCGTCATCTGAGCTGCCGTTCAGAACATTGTAGCAGTAGTTCATCGGGCTGTATGTGATGGAATACGCTGTGCCGTCAATTGTGACAGATACGGTGTAGTTATACTGCAATTCCTTAGCGGCAATATTTCTGATTCGGATGACCTGATAGTCGCCGCTTGTTGTATTTTCAACGGTTCTTTCTGTACCCTTTTCATCAACGCATGAAACATCCGAAAGAGTATTGTTGAAGTACAGCGACAGAGTGGTCTGAGATCTCAGCGAAAGGGACGCACCCGCTAAGGCATCGTCCGGAAGATTGCTTGTGAAGGTCGCAAACCGGTCGGGGATGACAACGCCCCCGATATCCTCAAGCGAGCTGTCGCCGAAGTACGCTTTCGCATATTCGCCGTAATTCATCATTTTCTCAACGAGAGGAGCCGCCTCTGCATACACTATTTGCTCGTCCGTTCCGTTTTCATTGGCATTATTGAGCAGATAGTCGGCATATTCTCTGACAGAATAGGTGTACTCTTCGCCGACGGTCTCGCCGTCGATGATCTGCGCCTTGATCTGAGAGTCGATCTCCTTAGCCGCTACCTGACACTTAAAGATATGGTAGGTCACGTCGCCGGATGTGACTGTTCTCGCGTCGCTGACGAGGACGTCCTGTGTTGAGGTTTTGTCGCCGTTCGGGATCGTGAAGTGCATATAGGCGGTCGCGCTGTTTGCAATATTGTCTGAGAGCAGGGTATAGAAATTGACGCCGATGTCGCCCTCAAGACTGAGCGAATGACCCGTCAAGCGGACAGAAGGCTCGGGAACGGTGGCTACTATGTAGATCGCATTACAGTCGGTGGGTCGTGTAAATCTTAAAACATTAGTGTACACGGTTACATTGTCGCCAAGTTCATAATCAGAACCGGGATCACTGCTTGAATCAGAGCTCTCAATCGGAATTTCGGTACCGGTCTGGTCATAGAGCTTATACGAATAACCCTTTGCATCCTTAAGGGGTATCATCGTATTGCTGTCACCATACGTTAGAACCATAACAGCTCCGGTCAATAAATCATTTAAGCCTTCATAACCAACAAGTGGAACATTGGCATAAAGTTTGAAATCTCCAAACTTATTAGTGCAGTCCTTGATGACCTCGGGCTTCTCGGTTGCGGTAAAGGTCGCGGTGTAGGTTACGTTGCCTGTGACCGCGGGAAGATCGGTATCCACGGCATAGGTGGTCGTGCCGTCGTTCCAGCCGGAGAAGATATAGACGTTGGTCGCATCGTCTGCCTTATAGGGATCTGCGCCGTCATAGGTCGGGGTGGTGCCCTCGGCTACATTCTCGTCCTTTTCAAGCTCTGTACCGTCCTCGTTCACCCATGTTACGGTGTAGGCAGCGGGAGCTTCTTCCTCAAACTCAGCCTTTACGGTGACGTTCTTTTCCGGCATGGTGAACGAATACTGTGAGCCTTCCGCAACGGTGGTCAATGCGACCTCAACGGGCGATAAAGCGCCGGTTGATTCAGATCCGTTGGCAGATTCGTAAAGAGAATCGTATGACGAAGTGTCCACTACACCGATATATGTGAACTTACCGTCGTTAACAGAGAAGAACCACTCAATATCGCCGCAGTATGCATCAGCATAACCACTACCGCCGTCGAAAGCAGTCATGTTTGATTCCGAAAGCTCCGCGACAAGTGTTGTGCCGTTGTATACGACAAACTTTCCGTCTTCAACCTTGCAGGTGTATCCGGCAAAACCATCTTCAACACCGGCAAACACTGCGTCGCCCATCAGGGCAACAAGGTCGCTGAAATTCTCAGTGCTGTCTTTCGGAGCACTGACAGTGATAGACTTGAACTGATAGCCGTCAGCGGGAGCGACGTTCAGCAGAACGGTCTCGCCAGGCTTTGCCTCAGTTACATCAGCGCCGTTCACGCTTGCGGTAACGGTGCCGTTCACGGATTCGTCCGTGATGGTGTAAGCAGGTTCCTCGTAGGTAATGGTTACGTTATAAGTATTGCCGTCGTCACCGGTGAACGTACCGCTGACTGTTACAACATCTCCGTCAACGGTAACGGTGCAGGAACCGTCAACAAAATAGACCGCTTCCGATGCTTCGTAGTCTTTAAATTCACAACCATCACGCATATCCGCCCATTCGTAGGTTCCCGCAGCTTGCTCGCTTTCGGCGGTCAGCCTAATGAAACGACTGCCGTCATAATCTGCTTCAATAGACCAATAGCCATCGCTGTCAGTCGCATCATACCAAATTATATCATCAGCGTTATCCGCATTGAGGTTGATTTCAATCGTCTCGGTAACTTCTACATACATATAATAAGTAGTGTTGATCTCGGGTGTGCCTGTAAAAGTTCCGCCGGTATTAGCGAACATACTATTAAGAGCATTAGAATCAGCAGATTCGACATTCAAGCTGAACGAAGTATTGTAATGATCAGACTGCTCTGTTGACAGTTCTATACTGCTGCAGTTGTTAAACATATAAGTATAGCAATAATCCGGCAAAACGGTCGCAGGAAGGTCGGGTACCTCTGTCAGACTTGTACAGCCGTTAAACATAGATGAATAACAACCACTTACCAAAGAGGTCGCAGGCAGCTCAGGAGCTTTTGTCAGACTTGTACAGCCATAAAACATACTATAATAGCAATATCGTGCCAAAGTGGTTGAAGGCAGTTCAGGTGCTGATCTCAGACTTGTACAGCCGTTAAACATATATGAATAACACTCTTCTGCCAAATCAGTCGCAGGCAACTCAGGTGCTGATCTCAGACTTGTACAGCGAGCAAACATAGTTGCATAACACTCATTTGCCAAAGTAGTCGCAGGCAGTTCAGGTGCTTCTGTCAAACTGCTGCAGCCCATAAACATTCCTCGATAGCAATTGTATGCTAAAGTGGTTGCAGGCAGCTCAGGTGCTGCGGTCAGACCTGTACAGTTAAAAAACATATAAGAAAAGCAAGAACTTGACAAGCCCTGGTCGCAGGATTCATCATCGAGCCTCAGCGACATGACATTACCGCTGCACGCTACTGCTCCGCTGATCGAAACGTGATTACTGTAACTGAATTTAGTATCACTTCCGCGAAAACGAACAGATTCGTCCTCGTCGAGCGAGATCGTATTGCCGGCAGCATAATCGAGCCAACCGAAGTCATTTCTATTATACTGCAAAGTGCCGGAATCAACTTTTATTGTAACCGAAGAACCATCTTCTTCTGCCGTGAATGTCAGATAATCGCTCTCCGCCACATAATCGCCAACTGCTGCAGACGCAGTCATCGGCACGATTGTGAACAAGCTGATAATCATCAGCGCCGCCAGCAAGATACTGAGCGGTCTTTTTAAATGTTTGGTCATTTTTTAAATTCCTCCTTTTTAATTTGATTAAGGCAACGCCGCATAACCCACGGCGCTCGCCCTTTGCAATCCGCATTGAATCATTCGGTATTGCCTTAATGTAATAACAATGCCGGTTTGGGTCTGCCCGCTGACCGCGTATCTGAAAATACCGGGTATTGGCGTAAAGCCAAACAAACCAAGCAAATTGTTAACTGAATCGGTTACAATACATATAAACATACATACCTATGCTAATTTTCTTATATTTTTATGCGGTTTTCAATGGGGGTTACCAGAATGGTAACTTTTATTGTATGAATAACAGAAGTTTTCTTGATTTTATTTATTTTTTATTTTGTGAATGATACATAAATTAATAGAACATCGGTTACCTGAGCTGCTGTCTTTTTCTATCGTTATTTTCAAGAGGGTTGCCGGAATGTCAACTCCCTTTTCCCGAAAATTGTTCGTTGTCGTCTTGTTTTTATTTCTTTTATCAGTTAAACTATTATTCAGATGTAATTATGAGGAGCAATGAATTATGAGTATGATTTTTGCGGATACACTAAAGAAGCTGCGAGCGGAAAAAGGGCTCTCCCAGAGTCAGATTGCAAAGCGGATGTACGTTAACAAAGTCACGGTATCACGGTGGGAAAACGGCACCCGCCTGCCGGACGCTGCGATGATATACCGGCTTTCCGAGGCTTTGGGTGTTGATATTAATGTGTTGCTCTCGGCGGCGGCACAGAGCGACGAGTCCCCTAACGTTATTCTTGTGGACGACAGTAAGCTGATTCTCACAGGAGGTCTGCCTGTTCTGGAGGAGGTTATGCCGAACGCCTCGGTTACAGGCTTTACAAAGCCGGCAGAGGCTACCGAATACGCAAAGGCAAACCGCATTGTCCTCGCCTTTCTCGATATCGAGATGGGTACGGTAAGCGGTCTGGACGTATGCCGCCAGCTTCTTGAAATAAATCCGCAGACCAATGTGGTGTATCTGACAGCATATCAGGAGTATTCCTTTGACACATGGAGTACCGGAGCGTGTGGCTTTATGCTCAAGCCCCTCACCGCCGAGGGCGTAAGAGAACAGCTCAGCCGCCTGCGGTATCCGTTTCAGACGGGAGGCGAGGGTGTTTGACAGACTGGATGATTGCCGCCGGTTATTCTATAAGCGGCGCAATGCTGATAATGATGTTGATCGGAATCGCATTCTCAGCTTTTATGCCTGCACTTGACCGGTGGAACAGGAAATATTTTCTGACGTTCTTTTCGATCCTTCTGATGTATGCCGTTGTTCTCTCTGTTGATATGATCATATACACAAATCCCGATATAGCGGCAACGCAAAGAGTGTTTATTATTATTGAATATCTGTTTTTCTCTGTGCTGATGCCTATGCCAATGCCATTTCTGCTGCATTGCTGCGGAGAAAGCCAAAAAAGCAATGTGCTGTTACGCACTGTAATAACGCTGTGGGGCATATTCTGCATAATGCTGTGTGTCTCTCAGTTTACAGATATATTCTACTACACTGCATCGGATAATCAGTATGTTCGTGCTCCGTTGTTCCCGCTGATGATCGCTCCCCTGTCATTGATAATGATTATCAATACAGTGAGCCTTTTCAGAAGAAGGAAAAAGCTCTCAAAAAAGGTTTTTACTGCCCTTCTTGTTTATCTGCTCCCAACGGCGATTCTCGTTATCTTATATATGTTTGCTGCTGTCGATACGGTAGTTTCATTCTGGATGGCTCTCTGTGCAATAACGATGTTCAGTCTTATCCTTACGGATAATATGGAACAATATATGCAGCAGCGTGAAATTACCAATCAGCGTGCCGGCATTATGGTGCTGCAAATGCGGCCGCATTTCATATACAATACTATGATGGGTATTTACTACCTTTGCAAGCTGGATCCGGATAAGGCTCAGCAGGTGACGCTGGACTTCACCACCTATCTGCGCCGGAACTTCGCTGCCATTGCCAGCGAGAAGACCGTGCCGTTCAAGGATGAACTGGAGCATACCCGCGCCTATCTTGCCGTTGAACAGGCACAGCTTGAGGACAGACTCTTTGTCAGCTTTGAAACTCCGCACACTATGTTCCGTGTGCCGCCGCTGACGCTGCAGCCCCTTGTAGAAAACGCAGTCAAGCACGGTATGAACCCGGACGGCGATCCGCTTAATATTTCTGTCAGGACACGACAGACGAAGGGCGGCAGCGAAATAATTGTCGAGGACGACGGCTCGGGCTTCAATTCAGCTGATGACAAAGAGCCGCATCTCGCCCTGAATAATATCAGGCAAAGGCTTGAAATGATGTGCAATGGCAAACTTGAAATTTCACAGCGTGAGGGCGGAGGTACGTCGGTAAAAGTAACAATTCCTGCATCAGACAAATGATCGTGGGTAATGCATTGAATCCGGGGCAGCCTGCACTTGATACGCTTGGTAACGGCATCAGACTCAATAATTGTAGAGTTTTTCAATGACAATTGAAGCTTGTTTTTATCTTCCCGGAAATGACGTGCATGAATACGAATTAAGAAACCTATGAGCGCACCGAGTTAGAAATCACCAGGGTTCAGATAGACATTTTAAACCATAATGACGGAGGTGTTTTGAAATGAGAAAGAAAAAATATATTCCCACCGAAATGGAGATCACTGAGTTTGATAACGAGGATGTAATTACAACAAGCCAACCGGAGCTTGAAGATGACGAATTACCGTTTATTCCGCATCCCAAAAATTAAAATCTTAAGTCGGCAGGCAGCAGCGATGCTGTCTGCCGATATTAACAATATTGTGCAGACGCTTTTCCCATCGTCCTGTCATTTCAGAGCTTTTAAGTTCATCAATGGGTAAGTGTTCAGTCAGGAATACAAGGAAAAACGCTCAGATCCCAATTTTTATACTGCTCTCCGTATGCTGTTCTGTCAGCCGGACCGCATAAATGCCCGACACTGTGACACAGTATGGTTTTTTACCGCTAAAGGTAAACTCATAGTGTCCTATCGTCGGCTCTTTTTTTATTTGCAATTTTATTGCCGGCTTTAAGTGCAGCAGCAATAGTTTTTGCTAAACTTGCTTTTTCAGCGTATATGACTATCAAATATAAGACCTCCTGTTTTGGGCTTAAACTCCCTTTTATTGTTGAAAAGAAATGTTTTTTGTGCTATAATCAGATTGTCGTTAGTGAAATATAGAATACAGTTGGTGAAATCGTAATGAAGAAAAATCCTTTTAAGGTATTATACATATACATCATAGCAGGTTTTATAATTGGCTCTTTAATAAGTGCTCTGGGGCTTTTCAAAATCATTCCCAGGGAATTTGCAGAAATGATACCTTCAACAGCCATTGGATTGATCGTACTCATTATTGACTTACTTTTTATCTGGGCTTGGATTTATCGTTTTCTTCGCAGATATGTTAATAGAAACGGAATTTCTACAATAGGAACTATTAAATCCGTAAGAGAGATTCCTCATCCTAAAGAGCTTAATGTGGATGAATGGTGCAGGAAGGTGCGTTACTCCTGCATTATTTCCTACAAAGTCGGAACAAAGGAGTATAATAAAGAATTTCCAGCGACTTGTCTGACCAGCAGACAGGAATAGTACCCTTTGGTAATAGAGGATGATACCGAAATAGAGATAAAGTATATGAAAAAAATTCCAAATATATCTTTTATTGATAATGAAAAGCTAAAAGAAGGTTACGAGGCTGAAACTCAGAATGATATAATACATTTAATTATGATTCCGTTAATTATTACAGCAGTTTATATTATTTTGCTCATTATGCTGTAGAATACAAATTATACATAGTAACACTATATCTTTCAGGACAGTCAGATGCCAGTTATTTTATGGTACTTCTATTATTGTATCTGTATATGTAAATCCTTATTTTCAGGAGGTGAAATATGATGAATACATTAATTACAGACCGTCTTATATTACGTCCGTTCCGTCAGGAGGATGCAGAGGCTGTGTTTAAAAACTGGGCAGCTGATGAACGTGTTGCAAGGTTTTGCCGGTGGTATCCGCATAAGAGTATCGAAGAAACAAAGGAGTACCTGAAAATGTGTATCGGTGCAGAATACTGCTGGGCAATAACACTGAAGGACAGCGGTGAGCCGGTCGGCAGCATTGATCTGGTTGGTATCAACAGCTTCGGCGTACCTGAGATCGGTTACGTGCTGATGTATGCACATTGGGGAGAGGGTATTATGACAGAAGCAGTGAATGCTGTGATTGACGAACTGTTTAACAATGGCTTTGGAAAAATAGGAGCGTGCCATGATGTGAATAACCCGGCTTCCGGACGTGTTATGGAAAAATGCGGAATGACTTATGTCAGAAACTGCATGGGACTGAAAAAATTCGGCTCTGATGAACAATGTGAATTAAGCTGCTATGAAATATGCCGCTCGTAAAAAAATGACCCGGAAAACCACAGTGAAATGGTTTTCCGGGTTGTGTTTTTATCAGCTGCTGAGAATATCATACAAAAGCTTTTCAAAATCATAGTAGCCGTCAGGCTTTGCAACATAGCCATGGGCACTTATAGACTTGCCGTCAATAACTGCCGTCAGGTTAAAGCTTTCGCCGTCAAGAACATCTTTTATGGATTCTGAAAAGCCGTCCCACGAAACCATGCCGCAGTCACTTACCCCTTTGCAGAGCTTGTTGTACAGATCTTCATCTCCGTCAATGCGTTTTACAAGATATTCCTCTCCCGATGTATCTTAATAATGACCCCACGGTACCTCATATTTTGAAACACGTACTCCTTTTTCAGTGCGAAGTATCTCATATTGTGTATTGTATGCCATCGATCCGTATTCGTAAATTGTTATGCTCTCTATCTGCGGTAAAGCTTTCATATCTGTACTCCCTTCTTCGCTGCTTTCAGTATTCATGGATTTTTCTGATGCTTCTGATGACTGCTGATTTTCATTACTGCTTTCGGTATCAGATGAGTCTGCTGATATCTGCGATGTATTTCCGGAAGACTCAGACCTGCTGTTTTCCTGAAAAATTACAGTACAGCCTGAAAAAAGAACAGCAATTGTCAGAACAATCAGCGATACGATTGATTTTTTCATTTTGATCTACCTTGCTTTCAGATTTTTACGCATACCGGAGAACAGGCGTATCCTTCGGCTTTTCGTCCGGTATGCATTTATATGTGTATGCTATTTATGAATTTCTGCTCTTTTTTACCATTTTGATTATTTCAGACAGCTTGGGCGGATTACCGTACATAAGAACGCCGATCTTGTAAATTGCGGAAGCCAGCATACCGAAAACAACAATAGTCGCAAGCTGGATTACAACGGATACAGCTGTTTCCCAGAGCGGGATATCAACAAGAGTAGATCTGACAAACATTGCCATCGGTGCACTGAGGGGGATATATGACAGCACGGTCATAACAACGCTGTCTACCATACCTCCGCTGCACATGATAACCAGCAGCATATATATGCCGATCAGAATAAACAGAACAGGCGTGGTCAGACCGTTGAGATCCTCTGATTTTGAAGCAAAGGACGCAAGTGCACCGAGAAGGAATGCATAGATGAAATAGCCGAGAATAAAGAACAAAAGAGCTGAAAGAAGGGTTTCAACAGGGAAATCTATAAATTCACGTATTTCATCCGGAATCATGTTCTTCGGAGAATAGGTGAAGGAAACAGATACCGACATGAAGATAAGCGCAAGCTGTGTAAGACCTGCCAGACCTGAACCGATCACCTTTCCGAACATAAGCTCAGAAGGCTTTGCACAGGTTATCAGAAGCTCCATAGCTCTTGTATTCTTTTCGCTTACGACGCTTTGTGTCACAAGCTGACCGTATGAGGTGATCGCTGCAAAAAGCACGCACATAAGCATATAGACCGGGAAATAATTCTTTGTCTGGTCTGTGCCGGTCGAAACAAGCTGAGTTTTTACCGGTGTGTTCATAAGAGTATCTGTTTCAGCCTGTGATATGCCGTGCTTTGACAGCTCTGTTACAGTGTACATATTTTTGACTGCCTGACTGAGCAGCTGACCGTTCGTGTCATAGAGGGTATTATTCTTTGTAATATAAATCAGTGAAAGGGGAGAGTCTATCTCGGAGGCAAATATGTAATCATCGCTGTTGACCTTGCTTTCAACAGTTTTCCTGTCCTCGTCTGTGATAATGATATCATAGTCAGGAAAGTAGGGTGCAAGCTCGCTTTTTACAAGCTCGTCATCATAGCTGCTCTTCATAATGGCTATAACGCTTTTTTCGTCGCTGTCGCTGCCTTCGTCAGGGCTGTCCTCGGAAAGAGAGAGTATCAGTCCTGGAAGAAGAGAAAAAAGAAAGGATGCACATACAAGAAATACGGTGATGATTATAAAGGCCTTATTCCTTACACAGTTCAGGTATTCAAATTTCAGTATCTTGAAAAAGTTTTTCATATTCCGCCCTCCGTATACTGTACAAAAATATCATTCAGAGAAGGTTCTTTTACCCTGAAGCCGTCGAACGCAAATTTATTGTCAAGCAAAAGCTTAATAAGCTCATCCTTATCCTTTTCATTCCTGAGCTTTACAGTAACGATGCTGTCCTTTTCGCTGCTTTCGACGGAATCGGTTCTTTCGCTGAAGCTTTTCGCAATGAATGAGGAAAGCCGGTCATATTCCTGGGAATAGATTATCAGTGTATTTCTCGGATAGCTGCGCTTGATATCGTTTATCTGACCGTCAACAGCGATTTTTCCTGCATTGAGAATAGAAATATCCCTGCAGAATTCCTCTATGTAATTCATCTGATGACTTGAGAAAATAACAGCAGAGCCGCCGTCTATCATTTCAGAGATAACATCCTTGAGCAGCATTGCGTTGACCGGATCAAGACCTGAAAACGGTTCGTCAAGGATAATGAGCTGAGGATCGCACAGAAGAGTTGCGGCAAGCTGTATTTTCTGTTGATTACCCTTGCTGAGTGTTTCAAGCTTTTTATCCTTATATTCTGTCATACCCATGCGGTCAAGCCATTTTACGCCTGCCTTCCTGGCATCCTGCTTTGAAAGACCTCTCAGCATACCAAAATAAACAAGCTGTTCTGCTATTTTTATTTTCGGATAAAGACCTCTTTCTTCGGGAAGATAGCCTATTCTGAGCTTATCACGGTTGATTTCCTTTTCGTCAACAAGTATCTCTCCGCTGTTCTGGAAGAAAACTCCCATAATTATACGTATTGTGGTGGTTTTTCCTGCGCCGTTTCTGCCAAGAAGACCGTGTGCTTTACCGCTTTCTGTTTCAAAGGTGATGCCTTTCAGAACTTCCTTATCACCGAAATTTTTTGTGATATCACGAATCTCGATCTTCAAAATACATTCCTCCTTTGTTTTTGCTTAATAGCCGATTGTAAATAAAAATGGTAATGTTTTTTTACTGTTTTTTCCTGCTGCCGTGCTGATTCCCTTTTGCTGACGTATTAACAAAGTGTTTCGTAGTATATATCTTTTCGCATGAATTCAAGGATATTCTCCGGGCAAAGATTCACCGCAAGCAGCAGCTTTGCATAAGCACCTTCGGTTGTCATATCATATATCGGCAGAGCACCTTTTTCAAGCAGTCTGCTGCTTGTTTCGTAAAGTGCCTCTGATGATCTTTTCAGAGAACACAGAAAAAGCGGAAGCTTTTTCGCCAGACATTTTTCAAGCAGTATTTCCGCCTTTTCCGGTACAGTTCCGGAATGATATGTCACAAGCATCACTGCGCCGGTATTATCGTCAGGAGTAATAGTTTCCAATTTTATTGACGGATACGAATGCAGAAGCAATACATTTTTTGAAAGATGCAGTGTTTTGATATCAAGACTGTTTTTTCCGGCACTGGGAAAAGCACGGAGCGAATCCGTAGGACTGTCGTATCCGATGATGCCGTTTATATGGGTAAATTTATCATTGAATCTGTCAGCTTCCATTATACGTGTCGGAATGAAAGCCTGCGCTGAGGGTTCGTCTTTGTTTTTGTAGACGGTATAGACCCCGTTGTGACAGCAATTTATAAGCTTTACACAGGCTGTGAAATTTGCAAGAGCATTGCTTTCGGGATGATCGGGAACATGATCCGATGCTGTTATTACAACCGGCAGTCCCATATCATGCAGACACATACCGAGCATAGCAGAGGTATAGCTGAGTGTATCGCTGCCGTGTGTGATTATGATACCGTCATAGCGGCTTTTATCAAGCGATATTATATAATTTATGAGCATTTCCCAGTGAGCGGTCTCAAGGTTCTCGCTGAGAATATTGTACGGCATAACAGTCGTAAATTCAATTTGTGTATCAGGAAAAGCCTTTTTATAAAGCTCAAGAATACGGCATTTCCCGTTTTCGGAGGATATTACGCCATTTTCCTCACGGCTGCCTATGGTACCTCCGGTATTGATAAGAAGAATATTTTTCATATTGCCTCGCTTCTTTTACAGCGTTATTTAATCTGTATCGCTGATGATCTTTCATTAATTCAAATAATACCACATCAACAATAACGTGTCAATTATCCGCCAGGTGCCGGCAATTTTACTTGCATTTGAAGCCAGATGCGGGGGCTTTCCGGTCGCCCCCGCGCCCCTTCGGTATCAAAAAAGATAAAAATATATCAGAAGAATTTAAAAATTGATTTCCGTGAGGTGCCGGCGCGCCGCCGGTGTCTCAATTCACGGCTTATTTAGTCTGAAAAAAGTTTTTCTTTGGCACCGCCATACCTTTTGAGCCTGAACTGCTAAAACCATTTCCTTTTTAAAAGTCCCGGAATTATTTTACTATAACCAGAGTGTCACAATGATTACGTTCAAAGTGTTATAATGATTACAGCTGTCGCAGAACGATAAGCTATGCTGCGGAATTATTATCACTGACCGCAAAGGAGAAACAATATGGAACGACAGATAATTGAGCATACACTTGAGCCGGTTTATGACGGGGAATCCCGTATACTTATCCTCGGCACGATGCCCTCACCGAAATCCAGGGAAAACGGCTTTTATTACGGTCATCCGCAGAATTGCTTCTGGAGGGTGCTTTCAGAGGTACTGTCAGATAAGCTGCCGGTTACAAATGAAGAAAAAAGGAGGTTTCTCCTGCGGCATCATATTGCTCTCTGGGATGTGCTTAAAAGCTGTAGTATCAGGGGTGCGGATGATTCTTCAATAAAAGAGCCTGTGCCGAATGATATAGCAGCACTTGTTGAAAAAACAAATATCCGCTGCATTTTTACCACAGGGAAAAAAGCATATTCGCTCTATACGAAATACTGTAAGGAGAGCACCGGTCTTGATGCTGTTTCACTGCCCTCCACCAGTCCGGCAAACAGACGTTATTACAGCACTGACGATATTATACGGGAATACTGTGTTCTGCTTGAATATTTAAGGAAATACTGATTAATGAATTAATCAGTATTTGGGGTGTGGGGCGCATCCCCACGTAGAGCCACCTTTGGCTACCATTTAAACTCAAAACAATGGTTATTCAGTGTTTCCTTAAGATGAAATTTCAAATGCCGCAAAATAACAGACAAATGAAAAACATTTATAAATTTTTGAATCAAAATAGTTTTTATTTGTGGAAACTTGTGATATAATAGATAAGATATATGGAAAAAATTATAGTTGCTGAGATTTGGTTAATGATTTCCGGGTATCTTTTAAAATATCTGTTAATGCCGCTTGCTTTGGACAGACAGGTGTTTTTTCCGGAAATGAAAATCTGTGACAGCCGGCATATTAAATCGGCTGCCATCAAAGAAAGGACAGTGAAAAATGAAATTTGTTTCATGGAATGTAAACGGACTCCGGGCGTGTATGCAAAAGGGCTTTCTGGATGTAGTGAATGAGCTGAAACCCGATTTTATGTGCCTTCAGGAAACAAAAATGCAGGAGGGACAGGCAGAGGTTCCGCTTGATGGGTACAACAAGTATTTCAACAGTGCGGAAAAGAAGGGCTATTCCGGAACTGCTGTTTTTACTCCGCATACACCGGCGCAGGTCATACTCAACGGTATGGGGATCGAGGAGCATAGTCACGAGGGCAGGATGATAACTGTCGATATGGACAGCTTTTATCTTGTCAATGTCTATACTCCCAATGCAAAGGACGGTCTGCTGCGCATTGATTACCGTATGCAGTGGGAAACCGACCTCAGAGAGTACCTTATGAGACTCGATAAGGAAAAGCCGGTCATCTATTGCGGCGACCTGAATGTTGCCCATAATGAGATCGACCTGAAAAACCCTAAGACAAACATAGGAAACGCAGGCTTTTCCGATCAGGAAAGAGGCAAGATCGGAGAACTGCTTGACAGCGGCTTTACAGACAGCTTCCGCTATCTTCATCCGGAGGATACCGGAAGATACAGCTGGTGGTCATACCGCTTCAACGCACGCAAGAATAACGCAGGATGGCGTATTGATTATTTTATCGTATCAGACCGGATTGCGGATAAAATAACGAATGCAGATATACTTTCGGATATCTACGGCAGCGACCACTGCCCTGTGATACTTGAGATCGATATCTGATCCATAATGAATTCCCTATGAAAGAGAGGAAATGCAAATGATCAAGGTCAGAAATCTGACAAAATACTATGTCAGAAACAAGGCTCTCGATAACGTAAGCTTTACGCTGAAGGAGGGCGAAATACTTGGCTTTCTCGGACCCAACGGCGCAGGAAAGTCCACAACTATGAATATTATAACCGGTTATCTGTCAAGTGATTCGGGAAGCGTTGAAATAGACGGGATAAATATTCTCGAAAATCCCACGGCTGCAAAGAAAAAAATAGGCTATCTTCCTGAGATACCGCCGCTTTACAATGATATGACGGTAAAGAGCTATCTTGAGTTTATTTTCAGACTCAAGAAGGTACGCAAGCCGATGAAGGAGCATATCAATTCCATATGCGAGCAGGTCAGGATCAGCGATGTAAAGGAAAAGATTATCAAGAACCTGTCAAAGGGTTATCGTCAGCGTGTAGGTCTTGCACAGGCACTGATCGGCGATCCGCCGGTGCTGATACTTGACGAGCCGACTGTCGGACTTGACCCCCAGCAGATCATAGAGATCCGCCGCCTTATCCGTGAGCTTGGCAAAAAGCATACTATTATATTATCCTCACATCTTCTGTCTGAGGTCCAGGCTGTCTGCGATAAGATTCTTATCATAAACAACGGAAGGATCGTAGCTGATGAGCTTACCTCGTCACTGACAGGTACAGGAGCTTCAACTGAAAAGCTCAGGCTTATTATTGAGGGCAGAAAGCCGCAGGTACAGTCTGCGCTGCAAAAGGTTGACGGTGTGACAAATGTGACCTATCTTGGAGAAGCGGAAAAGGGCTGCTGCGAGTTCACTGTTGACAGCCGCCGTGATGTCAGAAGGCTCATATTCAGGTCACTTGCAAAGACAGATTTCAATATTCTCCAGATGACGCCTGTGGAGCTTTCACTTGAGGATACATATCTCAATATCATAACAGGCAAAAGCGATATAAAGGAGGCAGACGCAGATGTCAGCAATATATAAAAGGGAATTCATGTCATATTTCACTTCGCCGGTGGGATATGCAGTGCTTGCCGCATTCATGTTTTTCAGCGGTATATTCTTTTATTATCAGTGCCTTTACACAGGTACAACAAGTATGTCGGGTGTTTTTCAGAGTATGTTCCTGATCGTCATGTTTATTATCCCTCTCATTACAATGAGAAGCTTTGCGGATGACAGGAAAAACAAAACAGATCAGGCACTTCTGACAGCACCGGTCGGAATACCCTCCATCGTTATTTCAAAGTTTCTTTCCGCACTTTCGATTTTTGCACTCTGCCTTTGTTCATTCCTGATCGAGGGCGTTGCCCTGACCATACTTGCAAAGGCAGACTGGAGCGTTATTATCGGTAATATCTTCGGTATGATAATACTTGCAGCGTCCTTTATTTCCATCGGACTTTTCATTTCATCGCTTACTGAAAGCTCCATTGTTGCAGCGATCGTGTCTTTTGTTGTAAACGTGCTTATCAGCCTTCTTGATACGATCAGCTATACTGCACATATTGATGTTCTTACAAAAATAACCGATGCTATTTCTTTCCAGGGAAGATATGGTAATTTTGCTCTCGGACAGATATCACTTTCTGATGTGGTATTTTTCGTGACAGTTACCTGCCTGTTCCTTTTCCTTACGGACAGGGTAGTTGAAAGAAGAAGATGGGCGTAAGGAGGGATAATAATGTCAGAAAAAGAAATAAAGATCAGCAATGAGGAAGAATCAAAGCAGAAAAATAATAAGGCTTCCGGAAAAAAGCCTGAGCCTGAAAAGAAAAAGCAGGATAAAAAAGCCTCAGAAGGTGAAAGCAGCGGTATGTCAAGAAAGGGAAAGCACAGGATCACATCGGTGGTTCTTGTTGCCCTTGTACTTGCAGGAGTCGTGCTGCTGAATGTCATAGCGTCAGCCCTGACCGACAGGTTTTCAGCCCTGACAGCAGATATCACATCAAACGGAACATATAATCTTACCGATTCCACAACAAAGGTGGTAGGAGGGCTCAAGAAAAAGGTGAGCATTATTTTCCTTACCGAAAGAAAGACCTATGAGACCTTCGATACATATTATAAACAGACTACCGGTATGGTGGACAGGATGATACAGGAATCAAACGGTTTTCTCGGCGTACAGTATGTGGATATTGTTTCAAATCCGAATTTTGTAAATGACTATCAGGATGAAAATCTGACCACAAGTGACGTTATTATAAAATGCGGAGAAAAGTATAATGTTCTTCACAAGGAGGATATGTTCAATTTCGAGCTGATGGACAATCAGTATCAGTATATCACCTCCTCGAAGGCAGAATCGGCTATCGATACGGCGATAGTAAAGGTCACAAGCGACAGGAACGACAAGATCGTTATCCTCACCGACCAGACCGGCGAATCAGAAAACGGTTATCTCTATCTTTCAAAGGTGCTTGGTTCAAATAACTATAATGTAGTTGAAATGGAGATCGAGAAGGAGGATATCCCGGATGATGTCAATACAGTAATAGCTTATTCTCCCACAAAGGATTACAGCGAAAATGCTGTCAAAAAGCTCAGAAGCTTCCTTTATAATGACGGAAACTATACAAAGAGTATGATCTATATTCCGTACAGGAATAAAACAGACTGTCCGAATATAGACAAGCTTCTTGAAGAGTACGGAATGGCTGTCAGTGACGGACTTGCGTTCGATATGGACACAAGCAGACAGATGAGCAGCGCAAGCTCATACAGTGCATACAGATATATAGCAGCTTCCTTCTCATCAAAGCTTTATACCGATAATATCACAAAGGACAGTCAGACTGTACTTGCGGATTATTCAAGAGCTGTTATTGCCAAAAACGAAAATATAACCCAGCCGCTTATTTCCTATTCCTCAAATTCAGGTATCTGTCCGTTTGATGCAGCAGATGACTGGAATCCGCAGGATTATATTGTAGGAAATGTATGCATTATGATGCAGGGTCTTTCAGGCAATGACAAGGCTCAGTCAAGGCTTATAGTTTCCGGATCAACGGAAATGTGGTCGCAGACGATCATGCAGTCACAGTTCATCAATCAGGAATACTGGTTCAATATTGTAGATACCCTCAATCACAGAGAGGATAATTCAATACATCTTGAGGATAAGGTCATCACAGACTATTCATTGCAGACTATCAGCAGACAGACCTCTGTCATTGTCGGTGTAGTGATGTTTGCGGTAATTCCTGTGCTTATCATAGGTGCAGGCGTTATGGTATACGTTTTCAGACGCAGGAAGTGAGGCAGGAATGAAAAAGAATATTGTTCTCATTATAATTGCTGCTGTTGTGGTTGCAGCTCTTGCAGGAGTGACGATATTTGTCATAAATCTTCCTCAGAGTGAGGAAAGCGGTATTTCCACAGATACGCTCGATATACTTCTCTATGACAAAACAAGCGTCAAGCCGGAGCAGATCACTGTGAATAACAGCGGCGGCGAGTATGAGCTTATCGGCTTTGATTACACAGGCATGGCTGATGAGATCGCGCAGCTCAACGGCGAGGAAAGCTCACAGGACTCTGCATCTGCCGAAGGCTCAGAGGCTTCTGATACATCGTCAGAACAGGCTTCTTCAAATACAAGAAAATCCGATGTATCTTCAGTAAAGATCAATATGCGCTATACAATGCAGGGCTATGAGGATCTTGAGCTTAACAAAACGGCAACGGATGCGCTTGCATATCAGTGCTCCTATGTGGCAGCGCTTCAGCTTGTTGACAGAACCGGCAGCAAATATGCTGAATTCGGTCTTGACAAGCCTGCTTCAACAGTAAAGATCCAGTTCAGTGACGGGACGTCAGAAACTCTGTATGTCGGTAAAAAAGCACCGAATGATATGGGTTACTATTTCAGACGGGAGTCTTCGCCGAACGTCTACCTGATGAATTCCGAGATGGTCAGTGCCTTTCTTACGGAAAAGCTCCAGATGCTGGATACTACCATAACAAAGGAATTCAACGATGATGAGGATGTCGACGCACAGATAGAAACCGTCAGCATCAGCGGCGCAGGCTATGAAAAGCCTGTTACGATAGATAAGGAAGACGACATTTCAATAGTCAGCACATATAAGCTGCGCTCACCATATCATCTTGCCTGCGGAAAAGAAGCAGCGGACACCTTCGGCAAAAATATGTACGGCATGAAGGGAACTGAGGTCGCTGCTGCAAATATAACAGATGAGGATAAAAAGAAATTCGGACTTGACAAGCCCTTTATGGATATCAGCGTCAAGGCATCTGACGATACCTCCGTCCGTCTTTTCGTATCAAAGGCAGAGAAAGACGGCAGCTGCTATGTAATGGCAGATGACGGCAAGGTCATTTTCAAAATGGCAAAGAGTGATACAGAGGACTGGTATGGTGCAAAATATACGGATTTCCTTACAACAGCCTTCGTATATCCGAATGTTGACCGCATGGATAAGTTAGTGATAACATCCTCCGGAAAGACTGTTCAGTATGATGTAAAGCATGAAAGAAAGAAAAACGACCTGCTTGAGGATTTCACCATCACAACAGTATTCAATGAAGCAAGACCTGTTGATTACAATAATTTCAGCACATATATAACAAACTACACAGGGCTTGTAAGAGCAGGACTTGAGGTGAAGGATGCTGCTTCGTACAGCGAGGTATTCAAAGCAGAATTTACCTACAGCGGTGACGACAAAAAGACCCTGACCGATATTCTTTCGATCAGAAAGGGAAAGGACGGCTCATATATAGTTTATCTCAACGATATGCTTATGGGCTATACGGACAGGGATTATGCGGAAAAGCTTATTGCACAGTCTGATTCAATAACTGCAAAGGGAGAGATCGAGCTGCTTATTGCTGCTGACGAGGACGAGAATGTCGAAGCCTCTCAGACACAGCAGCAAAGCACAGCGTCTCAGGACAGCAGCGATACACAGCAGAATAGTTAAGGAATCACTGAATAAATCACGCCTTGCGGCTCAGTACTTCCTTAAAAAATTACCCGGGCAGCCGTTCCGTTTATGGAACATGGCTGCCCGGATATTTTTGAATATGTCATTCTCATACGAAACTTTAAATAATTATGATAATCAATATCTTTCAAGCTCTATTCTCAGCGGACTGTCCGGGTTATTATAAACAAAACAGCCTCTTAAAATATCCTCGGCAGCCGCTTTGTTTTCCTCGGAGGAGTCGGGGAAATTCATAGAAATATCAAAAACGAGCTTTGTAATATACGGAAGTGTGTCGGAATCAGTCTCAGGGGAAAGAATACATTTCGTTTCGATTTTTTTGTCAGCTGCTGATGATTCAGGGTACTGTCCGAGTTCAAATGTAAAACTATCCTCATCCGGTTTTCCGTATTTGCTGCCGATCGGCAGAAGAGTAAGCTCAGCAGTTCCGAGAACAATGTTTTCGTCTGATTCAGTGATATATGATAATGAGCTTTCTATATAATAATAGTTCAGCTCCTTTCCGACTGAACCGCTGTGAAGGGCGATGATGCCATGCTCTTGTGCAGATTTGTTTGTCTGGTTATTATCGCTGATAATATTGAGCCCGGAAATATCCCTGATGCCTGTGATCCGGTCAGGCAGGATGTATGATGAATCCTTCAGACCGTACATATAAAGATCAATGCTGAACTGATCGGGAGAATAATATCCCGGAGCATATATACGTATCAGAAAGGTTCTTTCGTCGATGGGATAGACGGTCTGTGTGAAAAATCTTTTTCCGTTTTCGATCAGGGGACTGCCGTCCGAGAATGTGATCTCCAGCTGACCGGAATTTATAAGCTCCGAGCTTGAATCAATGACTATAAGCTCAAGCAGCGTCGCTTTATCTGACTCCACGACAAATCCATCGCCGGACAGACCGCTTTCGGAAAGTGATACCGTTCTGTTTGTAATGAGGTAGTTATAAAGCAGACTTCCTGATGAATGATCCTCTGTCAGTATTTCGTTGTTATTTCTGTGGTCGCTTTTCAGATAATATGCCGTTTCTTTATTTTCGTTATCTTCGTTATCTTCGTTATTTACGTTTCTGAAGGCTGCAAAGAATATAGCGAAGACTATCAGCAGCATTGCTGCACAAAACGCAGCTATACCTGCTATTTTTTTGGTACGAGGGTTCATCACAGGCTTTCGCTGCTTTTTTTCTGCCGGTCTTATTGCTGCAACGGCTTCCGTAAGCCGGTAAAAATCCGTTTCATATACCTTGCTTGAATCGGGTGAAATAGTCTGCACTGAACTGCGTATCCCGTTTTCCGCATCTGATATCCCTGCTGCGACAGTATAGATATCAGTTTTGTACAGCTGTGCGATCTCCTGTATTTCAAGGTGGCAGTAATAGAAAAGAATGAAAAACCGGTATTCGTAATTTCCGGTACAATAATACATAAGCTCTCCGGCATGAGACAGAACGGCTTCGTCCTTCATGGCAGCCTCCGGAAGCATAACTGTTTTGTCAAGGACAGGCAGGACTGTATTTTCTTCCTGTACCGCTGCCGGGACAGATGCGCTGTCGCTTTTCAGTGCTGCGCTGACAGCGGAAAGTCTTGCCGCACGGGTGAATTCATCAACAGTCCTTATTTTACTGCTGTCTGTATCCAGGGTATTAAGTGCCCAGTTGCCTGTTTTTTCAGCATTGTCCCTGTCGTCCATAAGACAGCTGCAAATAAAGCGTATATCACCCTCATACATATCTCTGAGCTTCTGCTTTGCGGCTGTATCGCCGGATAATGCTTTCTTCAATAATCTTTCTTTTTTATCCATTTCATTCACCTTTGTGATTTATGCCGATCGTCATATTAATGCATCATTCTGTCTTAAAACAAAAGATTATCATTTACTTTCAAATGAATTATATCATATTCTACAAAAAATAAAAACGCTTATATATTCTGTTGATAAAAAAATTAACAAATAATTTACATTGTGTTGCATTAATATATATTTTTTTATCGGATAATATTAAATATAGTATTTTTTTCGGAATAAAACTGATTGTTTGGTAAAACAGTGATTTTTATCAGCTCAAAGAAAAATAATGGGGTTTCTGAGATAATATTATTGATATATAAATACAACAAATTACATTTTAAATATTGAAAAAAATAGTCGTATTTGATATAATGGAAACAGTGAATGTGAATACATATTTTTATCGGAGCTGTCCTGAGTTCTGACTGACAGGACAAGGCTCTTATATTATTGATTTTCAGAATGATCTTAATGCAATATGTCCGGAAAGATAGTGTCATTATTATAATTTACTTAAGCTTCCCATACCATTTTACTGTTCAATCCAGACATTAATCGTACTTTCAACAACTTTGGCTGTTTTCTTTTTGCCGCCCGCCGGAGGCGGGCGGCAAAAAGAAAACGCCTGACAATAAGCCGACTATTTTGACAGTATAATATCAAGCAGGAAGTTTGAGTAACTTAGATATCAGAAAGATGGGGGGTCATTATGGAATCTTGTTCTCAGTTATATACAAGGAAGATTGTAGATTCTATAATACATGGTCTGGAGCAAAGACACAGCAGTATTCTGTTTGTGAAGCATTACAATACATTGAATGTTCCGATAGAAGCTATTCAGGATGCGGTGGGAAAAAGCACCAGCAATATTGAACTTCTGTATCATGAATTCAGCGCAAATAAAATGCAGGAGGCATATGAACCGTTCCTCGGGTGGATAAAGCAGCTTTATTACAAGTATTATTATCAGATTTCGCCTGAAGAATTCCTTGATGCCTGTGATGTTTATTATCTGAGCCGTTCTACGATACGTTCCTATATCACCACGGGACAATGTGAGCGTGAAGAGGAAATACTTGTAGGTGAGGTTGATTACGAAAGAAAGATGTTTGCAAATTCTCTTGTGAGTATTCTTTCGTATATTTCAAAGGAGCATACACTGTTCCTTGTTCTGAACAGACTTCATCTTGCTGAAAACAGCACACTGAATTTCCTGTACCGTTTTATCGCAAAGAGCTATAATAATATTTCCCTGCTTGCAAATTACAATGAGGCATATGTTGCCCCCTCATATACCCTTGAGGTCTGGTCCGAGCTTGTACATGAAATAGAGGATCTTAACTATATGCTGGACTGGAATATGCAGGATCCGCAGGCCGATGTAAATATTATAGAATCCTTTGAGCCTGTGCTCCATGATTTCAAGGAATATCTTTCAAAGATCAACAATATGGTATTGTCTCTTGCGACAAAGCAGGCAATGTATTATCTTGAGATAGTGCATAACAGACTGATAGGCGATAAGATCAATCTTAATACGAAGATACTGGCACAGTTCTACATTATGTATGCAACTGCTGCGATCTATGATAAAAGCTATACCACTGCACTTATTATGTGTGATAAGCTGAAAAATGTAAATAACAAGCATCCGAATATCAAATATACCTTCCGTTATCATTCGCTTCTTACAATCTGTGAGGTATACAGCGGACAGCCTGCTCTTGCGAGAAAGAACTGCGACAAGTGTATGAAGATCGCAAAGAAAAGCGGCTCTGAAAAATTCCAGGTATATTCTCAGATGCTCGATTATATTTGTATGCTTGACGGCTGGACACAATATATGTGGTATCGTATTGATGAAACAGAGAGTATAGCGGATTTTAAGGAAAAGGCTATCAAATATAAGATGTATAATCATCTTGCACATATAATGTTTTATGGCTGCGGCAACAGAAAGGAATATTTTTCCGGCGATATTGAGACCTGCGAAAATAATGAAAGCTTTGCCGAGGCAATGGAAATTGCCAGAATGCTTAAAAATGAGCGCCTTATGATAGCGGCATGGAAAAAGAATGTATTCCTTGCTCAGGGCTACGGCTATTTTACCTTTGTTGATTACTATTATAAGAAATGTCTTGAGATCATCGAGGGTCAGAACGATAAATATGAGGAGGCTCAGATCTATAACGGTCTTGGCTTCAACAGGATCGTAAGCGAGCAGTTTGTTCTTGCGAATGATTATTTCAATCAGGCTCTTGATCTCTTCTATAAGCTGAAAAGACCGTATGATGTTGCTGAAACACTGTATAATATGGCGACTAATGCGATACTTTCAGGTAATTTTGAAATAGCTTATAATCATCTTCTTCATGTTCTGAAGATACTTGATTCAATCAAGATGCACCATATGAGGATCTGTAATATTTCAAAGGTCTATGGTATGATCGTATATTGCAGCTATAAAATGGGTATTGAATATAATGCGCATTTTTACCTCAATAAGATGGAAAGAGTATTGTATCATCTGCTTCACAGTGACGGCGAGCCGAATTATTTTCTCTGGGACGATGATATGTTCTTCTACTATTTTGTCAGTGCATTGCTGGAAAAGTCTGATAATATCACTCTTGCACAGGAATATATGGATAAGGCAAAATTCCATATGATGAGGACAGAGGGACTTCATTTCTTCGTTTATGCAATGTTCGCTGAGGAACAGTATGATATGTTCATGACTCTGAAAAGACCTGACGATGCAGAGGATATACTGAACGCTGCGATCGAGTTCTGTAATAAGAACGGATATAAGCATAAGGAGGAAAGGCTTTTCGCAAAGCTTCACCATCAGTCCCTTATCGAAAAGCATATTGAGCTTCCGCTTAAAAATATCAATAAATACCAGATCGAGGAGCTTGCACAGCTTTCAGAGATGCAGATGCTTCTTTCTGAAAAGACCAAGGGTCTGAACTTCCTTGTTGCATGGCAGGATATGCTTAACAAATCCACATCAACCTGTACTACTATCATTGAGGACTCAATGATAACCATGCAGAATAACTATAATGTTGATTATATTCTTTATGTTGATGTCATCAATGGTGAGCCTGTTATCAGCTATAACAGCGGAGACCTTGAATTTACAAATGAAATGATAGCTGAGGCTACAGCATATCTGAAAAGACATAAAAAGGAATTCGTGGCTTCCAGATTTGACCGTGAATTCTATGAGTATACACCGATACTCAGGCTTTTCGGAGTGAATAATATAGTTTCCTTCGTCTGCGTTCCTGTTACACAGGGCGATGAGCTTTCAGGCTATATGCTTTCATGTATTGAGATGCATGAAAATATGACAGGCGGCATAAATTTCTTCAACAGGAATGATCTTACTATCTTTAAATTCGCTCTTCGTCAGATGAATGATACGATTTACAGACTTAAAGCGCGTGACGAGATCAATGAAATGAACCATAAGCTTCAGCAGAGTGCGGTTACAGATCTGCTTACGGGTCTTTTCAACAGACAGGGCTTTACAAAGAAGATAGACGATTTCACAGCACTTGTTTCAGCCGGCAAGCGTGATGATATCCATGCGACGGTTATTTATCTTGATCTTGATAATTTCAAATTCTGTAATGATACCTTCGGTCACGACGTAGGTGATGAGATACTCATCGCTTTCTCAAGACTGTTTGAAAAGGTCGTGGGTACAAAGGGATATATTGTCAGATACGGCGGTGATGAATTTGTAATAGTTCTGCCCGGCTATGGTGTAGATGTGGGAGAAAGTATTGCAAAGGCTGTCTATAAGGGTATCGAAGAGAATAAATACTTTATACCTGTTATTGAATCTACGATCCATGCGAAAACAGATGTTCCGGAGAATCACAGAGTATCATGCTCGATAGGTATTGCCGGCATGGATATTTACGATCAGACTCATATGAATACTGCTCTGAAGCACGCTGATACAATGCTTTATGCAATAAAGAAAAGCGGCAAATCAAATTATTCAATATGGACTGATGAAACAGAAAACGGCTGTAAGCTGTAATACGAAAAAATCATAAAGCTTATTATGGCGGTCCGGTCACGCTCATCGTGATCGGACCGCATTGTATCGCTGAGAAAACAGCATATAGTATGTTTAGTTGAAAAGCTTAAAAAATCAAGGTTGATTTATTAATGCTCAACAAAAATTTGTACAATGAAATAATTAATCTTGTAAAATATAGAGCGATATAGTAAAATATGTTATAAAGAAAGGTGTGAGCATAATGAAAACTAAAATTTTCAGAAGGACAATAAGCTTGCTGCTTTCATTGCTTATCACAGCGTCAGTGTTTGCAGTCAGCGCAGTTCCTGCTGATGCCGCAGACTCCAATCTTGTGAACATTACTATTGAAATGGTAACAAGAAAATACAAGGAAGCTGCGTCATTTCTGGATCTGTGCAATGATTTCCGTGCAAACAAGGATCTTCCCGCATGGGAGATGGACTCCGGTCTCCTTGAGCTGGCAATGGTAAAAGCAGCCGAAATCTCAGTCTATGTCGATGAAAAGAATCTCGACGGAACATCCTTCCTTGATAATACGGATGAAAAAAGAGGAGTTATCGTTGGCTATGATGTAACCAATAACAGCTCACTTATCACATCCTTCCAGGATGATTCTGTCTATATGAGTTATTTCAATTCAAAGACATACAAATCTGCCGGCGTAGGTGTCTGCACAGTAATGAAAAAGAAATACATTGTTGTGCTTCTGTCAGACAAAACGCCTGATCCTGTGGACAGTGCGGTTCTGACTCAGACAATAAGCAAATTCAGCCAGCCGACAAAATGCAAGTCTCAGTATCTTAAGGAAATAAGAATGAATTTCAAGGATAACGACCAGATCGTATGCGGCGGCGATGCTGTAATGCGTCTTATCGTTACAAACCAGTTCTATCCCGATGCTGAGGCCTATATCTCAGGAACAAGTACATATATCACATCCTCAGATGTCAATGTTTTCAAGCCTAACGGTGATGGAACGATAACAGGTATTACTCCCGGTGTGGCAACTATTAAAATGACGCTCAAGGATGATTCCTCCCTCAGTGCGTCTGCTACTATCAGGGCAGTGGCAAAGACATTTGCCGGCTGTACCATCGGAAGCATTCCGGATCAGATATATACCGGAACTGCCATTACCCCTTCGGTCAGCATAGTATCAACCGAAAGCGTTTCGCTTGTAGTCGGAAAGGACTATACGGTTTCATATTCCAATAATATTAATGTTGGTGTCGCAGTTGTAAAGCTTACAGGTATCGGAGCATATTCAGGTGCTTCCGCTTCTGTAAACTTCAATATAATCAATGACCCGTCATCCTTCAGCGTTACTGTAAAATCAAGCGTTCCTGCTGTTGAGATAGGTCAGGCTGCGAATATTATTGCAACCGCAGCAAACGGCACAGATCCCATAAAATATAAATTTGAAGTTGCACCCCAGGGCTCATCAAGCTTTTCTGTGATACAGGCTGCAAGCACCAAAGCCTCATGCGTATATACCCCGACCGCTGCCGGAGTATATACAGTCAGGGTAACAGCAACAGATTCAGCCAATAAGATAGCAATGTCAAATGTTCAGGTGGAGGTATCAACTCCCATTGACATTACAATTGACCTGAGTGCAAGCTATGTTACTCTGGGAAATACAGTAACGATCAATACAAAAGCAACAGGCGGAAGCAGTCCGTATAAATTTGCGTATTATGTGCTTGAGCCGGGAAAGAGCTCTTACACAGCTCTCGCAAGCTACGGAACCCTCCAGACACTTACATATACTCCATCTGCGGTCGGTACATACCAGGTACGTGTTGACTGTAAGGGAAGCAATGATATTATTGCATCAAAAAGCTCTGCATTTTCTGTAAGCTCTTCTGCGATCAGCAATACATCTACTGTCTCAGCATCTGAGGTAACAGCGGGAACAGCAGTGACATTATACGGTAAGGCATCAGGCGGTGTTTCACCCTATACCTATGCTTATTATTATAAGAAGTCCTCTGATTCATCATGGACAAGCATCGGAACAGTCTATGGTTCATCCACCTCTCAGAAATTCACACCCACTGCAGCCGGAACCTATAATCTGAAAACTATCGTCAAGGATAACGGAGGAAAGACAGCAGAAAAAACCTTCTCACTTACTGTCAAAGAAAAGGCTGCTGATCTTGCCAACAGCTCCACAGTAAGCCCGACCACCGTAACGACAAATAACAGCGTTACAATGACAGGAAAGGCAACAGGCGGAACAACCCCGTATAAATACGCATATTACTACAAGCTTTCAAGTGCCAGCACATGGACAACTGTCGGAACAGAGTTCGGCACAGCTACCAGTGCAACCTTCAAGCCCACATCAGCCGGAACATATAATGTAAAGATCATCGTCAAGGACAATGCAGGCACAACAGCTGAAAAGACCTTTACAGTAACGGCAAAGAACGCACTTGCCAACAGCTCCACAGTAAGCCCGACCACCGTAACGACAAATAACAGCGTTACAATGACAGGAAAGGCCACAGGCGGAACAACTCCGTACAAATACGCATATTACTACAAGCTTTCAAGTGCCAGCACATGGACGACAGTCGGAACAGAGTTCGGTACAGCTACCAGCGCAACCTTCAAGCCCACATCAGCCGGAACATATAATGTAAAGATCATCGTCAAGGACAATGCAGGCACAACAGCCGAAAAGACCTATACTGTAACAGCATACACACCGCTTGTAAACAGCTCTTCGATATCTTCGACCAAGCAGCCGGCAGGCATTGCGCTTACTCTTACAGGCAAGGCAAGCGGAGGAAAAACTCCCTATAAGTATGCGATGTATTACAAGAGAACAGAAAATTCAAAGTGGAATGTTGTGGGAACAGAATACGGCACAGCAACAAGCGGTAGCTTTACCCCTGTTTCCGCAGGCACATTTGACATCAAGATAAATGTAAAGGACGGCAACGGCACTGTTACACAAAAAACCTTTACCTTTACCGCTACAGCTGCTCTCGCAAATAATTCAAGTATCAATGCCAACAAGCTCCCGGCAGGCAATAAGGTGATCGTCACTGCTGCGGCAAGCGGAGGAACATCTCCATATACCTATGCAATGTATTATAAGAGAACAGAAAATTCAAAGTGGAATGTTCTCGGCACAGAATACGGCACTGCAACAAGCGGAACCTTTACTCCTGTTTCCTCGGGAAGCTTTGACATAAAGGTCAAGGTAAAGGATAAAAACGGTACAATTGCAGAGAAGTCGTTTGTTTTCACAGCGGCTGAGCCTCTGGTGAACAGCAGTACGGTAAATACAACAAAGCTTGTTCTGGGTAATAAGCTGACAATGACAGGTGCAGCTTCGGGCGGAACAGCTCCCTACAAATATGCGTTCCTGTATAAGCGCTCCACAAGCTCCAGCTGGGTAACTATCGGCACAGCTTATGACGGTACAACAAGTGCCGGCTTCACACCAACGGCATTGGCAACCTATGATGTAAAGGTCAATGTAAAGGACAGCACAGGCGGAGTTACAGCCAAGACCTTCACGGTTACAACAGCAGATCTTGTCAACAGCTCACTTATCAATTACTCAAAGGTCGGCGTGGGCACTGCCGTTACTCTCAAGGGTAAGGCAAGTGGAGGCAATTCTGATTATAAATACGCATTCTATTTCAAGCGTTCCACTAATACAAGCTGGAACACTATCGGCACAGCATATGACGGAACAACAAGCACTACCTTCACTCCCACAGCTCAGGCAACCTATAATTTCAAGATCAGCGTCAAGGATGCAAAGGGCTTTGTTGCATCAAAGACCTTCAAGATGACAGCTACTGATCTTCAGAATACTTCTTCGCTGAGCTACAGTAAGGTCGGCGTCGGTACAACGATCGATATCAAGGGCGCGGCTTCGGGCGGAAAGGCTTCATATAAGTATTCATATTATTTCAAGCGCTCGACAAATACAAGCTGGAACCTTATCGGAACAGAATTTACATCTGAATCTTCCGTAAGCTTCAAGCCTACAGCACAGGCTTCATATAATATCAGGGTAATTGCAAAGGATGCAAACGAAGCTGTGGCTGTCAAGACTCTTACTCTCACAGCAACAGACCTTGAAAACAAATCTGTTGTCAATTATTCAAAGGTAGGCATCGGTACATCAGTTACCATTTCAGGTAAGGCATCAGGCGGCAAGGCATCTTATAAGTATGCATTCTATTTCAAGCGTTCGGCTAATACAAGCTGGAATCTTATCGGCACAGCTTACGACGGCTCAACCGTTGCAAGTCTGACTCCGACAGCAGCTGCCGATTATGACATCAAGGTTATTGCCAAGGATGCGAATTCTGCTGTTTCCGTCAAGACAATGAAGATAACTGCAACAACACTTGCTAATAAATCGACTATCAGTGCATCGACTGTAAAAGCCGGCACCAAGGTAACGATAAGCGGCAAGGCAAGCGGCGGAAAATCTCCGTATACCTATGCCTTCTATTACAAGAGAAGTGAAAATACAAAGTGGAATGTAATCGGAACAGAGTTTTCATCAACAGCATCTGCTTCATTTACTCCCACTGCAGCAGCAGGCTATACGATAAGAGTAATCGTAAAGGACGCTGACGGAACAGTGGCTGTGATACCGCTGACACTTAAATCAACATGATACACCCGGTCGGGCAGTTAAGGCTGCCCGACTTTTCTATTTTAAAAGTGTACAATCTTAGAAATAAATTGTTGAAAAAAATATTGAATTGTGCTATAATAAATTATATTTTAATGGCTGAACGCATAATGTACGGTGAACAAGGAGTTTATATACACCATAATATGCATAGTGCGTAATATTCTCCTGACAAAACTGCGCTCGGCTGATAATAAACAAGAAAGGGTTGAAAGAATTATGAAGGGTAAGGTATTAAAGCGATTGCTGAGTACTGCTCTTGCGGCAGTTATGATGATGTCGTTTTTTGCGGTGACTGCTGTGAATGTATCAGCGGCTGACCCTGACAGGTCACTCAATATCATTATCAGTGGTGTTGAAAGAAAGTACAAGCTTGCAATGGAGATCTGCGATGCAATAAATAAAGAAAGAGCTTCCGACAAGCAGCTGCAGCCGGATGCGGAGCTTTTTGAGCAGGCAATGGAGCGTGCTGCACAGCTGCCGATAGATCTTTCCGAGACAGATCTTATGAATGAGATGTTCTATAGTTATGATGGTAATTATACATACCTTGAGGGTGTTGCGCTGTTTAATTATAAGAGCGGCTCAACTGCAACTCAGATTGTAAGTCAGATGCTTGCTGATAATGACGATTATATGGGAAAAACCACACTGAGCGATGACACCGTAAAGGAAATAGGCGTAGGCGCAGTAATTGTTGACGGCAGCGTCCAGACCGGCAGTCAGATGCTTTTTGTCTGTGTGCGTACAACAAATGTAAAAACAAGCAGCGGAAAAACTATTACAGCACCGGATGCAGCTACCTATGCACAGGAAAGCGTGACGGTGAATCAGGCTACAAGTATAATGTATGATAACCTCAAGTTTGACAGCTATGTTGTAAAAAATGTAGATACGGGTGAATACAAGAATACCACAAATTATACACTTGAAACAGATGTTAAATACCAGCTGCTTATGAAGGTAAAGGAAAAGGATGTCACAAACAGGACATATGCATATATCGTCCCGAAGATAACCTCAAACGGTGTTACATCAACATCCATGGATACTTCCAGCGGCAGCGCTGTGCGTTCTTCGCTTTATCCGGCTTCTGTATCCGGTCATCAGTATTTCACGATCAAGGCAGATAACCCCGGTGTAACGGTTCGTCTTGAAGGCAGGGATGAAAGTCAGGCGTTTGAGAAAGATGTTTCTCTCAAGGGCGAATGGACAGGAACAACTGAATATACATTTGATGAAAATGATATTGAGCTTGAGTATTATTCCACGGTTTATGACGGTACACCGAAAGAACCGGCTGTTACCGTAAGAGATCACTATACCAGAGAAATTCTTACACAGGGCACGAAAGCTGATCCGAAGGATTACAGAGTAATGTACCCAAATAGAGCCGGCGGTGATTCATCTGTAAAAGAAGCACAAGTCTGGGTATATGGTCAGGGCAATTATAAAAGCGTTTCCAGAATAATCAAAACTTACACCATCTATCCCCCCGTAACAGATTTCACAGTTTCACTGAAGAGTATGTATGATACGATCTACGTCGGCGACAGAGTTATATTGACAGCAACGGCAAGCGGCTCAGGTGTAACATATGCATTCACAGGCACAGATCCCAGCGGCAATTCAATTTCCGGTACAACAGAAGATGGCTACAAGTATAATTTCTACCCTGATAAGAGCGGTAAGTATACTGTAACAGTTGTGGCAACCTCCTCTGATTCAAAAGCAGCACAGGCTACAATTGAGCTTGATGTTCTTTCAGCACTTGAGATCAAGGATTTCACATCCTCAAGCATGAATCCCGTTGCCGGCAGCAGCATAACACTTTCTGCGACAGCAGAGGGCGGTGTTGCACCTCTTACCTATCAGTTCAAGGATCCCAACGGTTCTGTGATCTATAGCGGCACAGAAAATTCAGCTGATTATACAGTATCAAAAACAGGCGATCAGACATATTATCTTTCAGTAACCGATGCAAACGGCACAGAAAAGACAAGCAGACTGACCATCAATGTTCAGGCAGCAGAGGTAAAGCCGACTGTCAATTACAGAAGCCTTACACTTGAGGGCGATATTGGTGTAAACTTCTATCTGACACTTCCCTCAAACGCATATAAGGCAGTGCTGAGCTGCAAGGACAATGAATATACACAGAATGCATCCGACACCGGAAGATATGTAGGCTCAGGCGATTATAAAGGCTACTATAAATTCAGCTGTCCCGTATCCGCAAGCGACTGTGAGGAAGATGTAACCATCAAGCTGTATAAGGAAGATGGTCAGGAAACCGAATTCTATAATGCAGCCGGAGAACTGCTTGAAAACAGTACATATACAAGCTCAGTCAATTCTTATCTTGAGGATGTAAAGAATTATCCGGGTCAGTACAGTGATTCAATGAAGGCACTTTGCGAAAACCTTTATTCCTTTGGTTCATACGCAGATAAATACTTTGATAAGGGTGATATCAGCGGCAGGACTCTTGTAGATGTTTCCGGAGTAACAAAGGAAACACTCGAAGATTTTGTTGTTTCAAAGGACGGAGATATTCCGGCAAATGTAACTGTCAAGGGCTATACACTTGTTATCAATGACAGAACATCCTTCAGACTTTATCTAGATTATCCCGAGGGAAGCGAGCCTGTTGTCAAGGCAAACGATACACAGCTTTCCTTCAAGACCTCAAAGAACGGCAAATATGCAGAAATGCCAAATATTGCCGCACAGAAGCTCAATGAGACTTTCTCATATTCAGTAACTGACGGAACAGATACATATTATATACGTCTGTGTCCTCTTTCATATGCATATATAGTTCTGAATTTGTATGATGGAAATGAATCAAAGGCTGATCTTTGCAATCTTGTAAAGTCTATGTATCTCTACAATCAGGCAGCGATCAATTATTTCAAAACAGTATCATAATGAATTACAAAGCGGCAGGCTCAGGTCTGCCGCTTTTTTTCAGGTGTAAAAAGTATGGCAGCGTTTTGCTATACAATAAAATATAGGTGCAAAAATAATGCTGATGTATAATCTTTTTGTGCAAAATCACCATTGATATAACAATGCTATAAATTGTATAATTATTTTAGTACTATTTGAAATAGTATAGGACTATTCCGGAAAAATATTTCAGAAAGGCGATGAAAACTATGAGTAAGCATTTGTCAAAGCGTATACTCAGTACCGCACTTGCAGCATTGCTTGTGACCGGAACTGCGATGTCGTCAGTTACGGCTTATGCCGCAGACAACGAGGACGGTATCTCCGTGACCGAAAATAAAGATTACTTTGATATCGGTCCGAGAAAGGTCGGCATACACATCACAAATATACCGGATTTGGGTGAATATGAGGATCTTGAGCTTTTTGATGAGGACGGGGACGGTATTTATACAGGTCAGTTCGGAAACTTACTGATGGATTTTCCGGACTATGATGAGGTAAGCTTTTTTGTAAGGCTTGACGACAGTTCAACTGACAAATGGGGCGCAGAAAATGAAAGCGGCAATACATACGGAAGCGATGAGCTTGTCACAGTAAAGCTCAAGGAAAATGAAGCACTTTCTGTCTCATTTGACGCAAGGGGCAGCAGCAATTACACAAAGTGGAAGATAAACGCAATGGCGACACTGATACCTGATATGGAGCGGTTGACGGTATTTGCAGGAGACCCTGAAACGGACAGCACAGATATCCCTCTCAGTGATGATGACGGCGACAGGATCTATGAAGCAGAGGTAGATGTTTTTGAGCTTTTCGGCTCCGGATTCTATGCAAGATGGGATTATGAGGACGAATTTGTCTGGGGCAGTGACGGAAACGGCGGAACGGAGTTCGGCTCAACAAAGCGCTTTGAAAATAACTTCCTTAGTGGCGAGCAGGTACATTTCATGTTTGACGCCCGTGATGAGGATTATCACAACTGGAAGCTGACATATAATACACTTCCTCCCATATATACAGATGACTCAGAATCAAATCTGAAGCTTGGTATGTACCAGCCGAAGGATGAAGGTGAGTATGATGTATGGACATGTGACTTCTCAGATGAAGACGGTGACGGCGTTTATGAAAGCATTTTTTCTTATAGTGAAATTTCAGGCAGCTCCGGTGCATATGCATATATTCAGGGATATGATACCGAAATGCAGCTTGAGGATGGTCAGTGGACTACCCGTCCGACCTTCTCATGGGGCTGGGACGGCGATTATGTAAATTACGGAACTGAATTCGGAAGTATAAAACCGATGGGAGTAAAAGATCCTTGTTCAGATGGAATGCAAATAAAATATCTGCTTGATACAAGGGATGCTGATTATCATAACTGGACTCTGACGACACAGTGCGGATTCGATCTGACCGATGCATATTTATTTGCCGTCGGTACATTCAGCGATTGGTCGGCAGATCAGCAGTATATGCTCTTTGATGATGACGGTGACGGTGTCTATACAACTGTTGTTAAAGACCCTCCTCTCGGAGAAAATGAGTTTCTTATAAAATGGGGTGAAGATTGGAGCGGCAGCTTCTGGAGAAATCCTGATGAAAACGGCACAACCTTCTCGACAGAGGACAGCACAAAAAATCTCAAGGTAAATATCAGTGATAAACACGAGGCTATTTACATCAGCTTTGATACAAACACAGGAAGCTATACCACATGGACTCCGGGTGCCGAGGTAAAGATACCGCCCTATGATTTTTCGGATGGTTATCTCAGAGCTTACTGTGGTATCGGCGAGACAGAGCTTTTTGATGAGAACAATGACGGCATTTACACCGGAACAATGGAAATGCACGATATAGGCCATGAGGATGTGTCCTCAGATGGCGAGTACATCAGGATCCCCGGAGATGTATATTTCAGAGCAGAGTATAATGGTGACGAGTGGTCAGCTCCGGATGATGATGGTATTACCTATAACAGCCGTATGCAGGGCGTTTACCTCAGTGCATATAACGGTGATACGGCTTATATCAGCCTTGACACAAGAGGCGGCGATTATCGCTATTTCAGGCTTACAGTAAGCACCTCCGGTTTTTTACAGCCGCTTGAGAATTATTCATTCGTACGTCCTGATATATGCAATGTCGGAGATACAATTTTTGTGTTTGGTAATGCTGCCGGCGGCACAGAACCTTATACTTATAAATACAGCGTTGTAAATGTTCAGACAGGCAAGGCAATGGATGTACCCGAAGGCTTTGTAAGCGATACACCAATCGAGGTAAAGCTTACTGAATACGGCGAATATGATGTCAGGGTACAGGTAAAGGACGCAGATGGTGCGCTTTCAAATGAGACGCTGTCCGAGGTTATGGCATACAACAAGCCTCTGACCAATGAGTCAACGGTCGAACCCGGTCCTACAAGGGCAATCAATGCAGGCGAAACGATAACTATGTATGGTAAGGCTTCCGGCGGCACAGAGCCGTATACCTTCTCATATTATTTCAAGAGAGCTTCAGCGAACAGCTGGAAGACTATCAAGGAAAATACAAAGGCAGCCACGGCAACACTTACTCCCACAGCGGTCGATTCTTACGAGCTTAAAGTAACTGTCAAGGATGCATCAGGTCAGACAGCAGATACTTTCTTCTCCTTCCGCACGCTTGCAGGTCTTGTCAATAAATCCGCATTAAGCGCAGAGGAAGTAAAGACCGGCGAAATAATAAAGATCAATGCGGCTGCAACAGGCGGCACAGAGCCTTACACATTTGAATACTATTACAAGAGAAGTACCAATACAAAATGGAATACTCTCAAAAAGCCTTCCTTTACTCCCACAGCTGCGGCTTCCTATGATGTTAAGGTAGTAGTTAAGGATGCAGAGGGAACTGAAAGAGAAAAGCTTCTCACATTCAGTGCTGTTGAGGATAAGGATCCGCTTGTAAACAGCTCCTTCCTGAATTCCGAAACTGTACAGATCAGGGATGATATCAGAGTGACAGGCGCAGCCTCAGGCGGTGAGGGTCCGTATAAATACGCATTCTATTTCAAGAGAAGCACAAATTCCAAGTGGAATAAGATCGGAACAGAATTCGGTACAGCAACATATGCAACGGTTGTCCCGACAGCAGCTGCTGAGTATGATATCAATGCTGTAGTAAAGGACAGCAAGGAAAACACAGAAACAAAGATATTCAAGGTTACAGTTCTTGAAAGCATGGCTCTTACAAATGTATCTGTAATCAATACAGGCACAGAGGTCGCAGTCAATAAGACAATAACCATCTCCGGCAGATCGGTCGGCGGTACAAAGCCTGTAAGCTATGAATTTTTCTTCAAGAGAAGCGAAAACAGCAAGTGGAACAAGCTCAGCTACGGCAATGAAAAATGCACATATGCAAAGTTTACCCCCACAAAGGCTGCAAGCTATGATCTCAAGTCTGTAGCAACAGATGCTGACGGTACAAAATCAGAAAAGATCTATACAATAACATCTGTTTCAGCAAGCTGACAGATTATAGTAAAGAACAATTAAATAATTGAATTCAGAGCGCCTGCTGCAATTTCCGCAGCAAGCGCTCTTTCAGAAAAGCACCGTTTTATCTTACCTGAATCCGTGAAACTCATTATTGATTGTTCTGAAAAAACCTGAGATAATGCGTTGTTTTATGCATTTCAGGTTTTTAAGCTGTTCACCCATA
>CACWVH010000014.1 GCA_902764235.1 uncultured Ruminococcus sp. | reverse complement strand
CATCTATTACTCTGCATTCACTATCTTCGGCTATCATGCTTTCAAGATCCATTAATATTACCTGATCTCGGCTCATTGCTTCCTTGTATTCCATACTTTTGTTCCTCCGTTTGGCTTTATATCAATATTATACCATTTTTTAACGGACTTTGCGACTTTTTGCACGGTCTGCATGATCAATTCGATTAGCAGAATTCCTCTTTGTCTGGTCGGATTCTGTGCCGCCTCCATGCAATTTCGGTTTTCCTTGAAATAATAGTGGAAATGGTAAATGAGTAAATCCATTATTCTCTGCCATTTTTCATGCCTCCTTACAGATTAAAATTTTGGGCTTTCATCCAATGCTTTTACGAAATGTTCGTTACATACTTTTTTGCAGCCTGCAAGAACAGCAATCTTTGCAGCCCGTTGAGCAATTAGGACAATATTGGCGGCAGAGTATCCATCCAATTGATTTGATATTTGATCAATATCGACATCCGGAGAAACTGGTATTGCAGATAATGTCATCTCCAGTAAGCGTTTACGTTCTAATTTTTCCGGCATCGGCATTTCAATAACATCATCGAATCTGCGGAAAAGAGCCTCATCAAGCGACACTTTCAAATTTGTTGTGGCTAAAACCAACCCCGGAGCATCGTATTCGTCTAGTAAAGTAAGTAGCATATTGACGATTCTAGGGACTTCTCCAACATCCTGTGTCGTAATACGAGATTTAGCGATAAAATCACACTCGTCAAGAAGCAATACAACAGGTTCGCTTTTGCAATAATCAAATACCATTCGAAGATTTGATGCTGACTCTCCAAAGTAAGAAGAAAGCAAAGAATCAAATCGAACTTTCAAGAGAGGTAATCCAAGATACCATGCAATTCGTTCGGCACTCAAAGTTTTACCACACCCCGGCGGACCATAAAGGAGTATTTTTCTTTTGGGTACGAGGTTGTACTTTTTTAACCTTTCACGCGCCGCATACTCCTGCTCAATCGAAAGAAGGCGTTCTTCAACTTCGTTCGGTAGTATCATATGATGCTTTAATTGTTCTCTTGGAATATATGATACCAATTGTGAATTTGTTCGTTTGCTTTTGGGTAAAGAAGATAACCCACTTTCTCTTTTTTTGCTCTCAAACAGAGGAAACTTCGGCTTCTCTGTAATTGAAATCTTTTCTAAAGATTCTGCAAGAATATTATGACCGAGTTTACGCTCTTCTTGAATGATCGTAATGGCTATTTTCTTTAATGATGAAATATCTTCTGAAAAAATGGCTCGAAATAGTCTCTTATATAATTCTGCTTTCATATAGAAAATCCTCTCACGAAAAGTTGTCGTTCTGATTTTGTATAAAACTTTCAATCGTCACTGACTTTATACTTTTGCTGTCCGGAGGAAGTTTTTTCGATTGGTTTCAAACAGGTTCCAGAGGTGTGAACATAGTTTAAAAACAAAGTTCCCAGCAACAATCTGTCACTTCTTGATATTCGATTCCATTCATAACCTTTAAATAAATCTCGCACGAGAAAAACCTCATTAGTATGCAGATGCTTTGTTTCCTCTATAGCTCGAACTAAGAGATCGTTGGCAGTTGACATTTCATGTCCTCCTCATTGTAAACAACATGATAAACAACATTGTTAACATCATAGCATGTAGACATGCAAAATGCAATAGTTTAGTTAAAAATTTCGGTTCCATTTGTATCAGTACCGGTAGTCCACCGTCTGTCTTTGACATATCTGCTCATGAATGTCCCTCCTTGAAAGTCCCGGAAATAGAAAAGGCTCATCTACCAGCCCTATCGAAGGGCACAATAGATCGTTTCCATAGCTTGTTTCCCCACTACTTATTTTTAATATACTGCTTCGCAGTATACCACAATTTTTCCCATTTGTCATTTAACTGCTGATTAAATAAAATCAACGACCGGAATTCCCAAAAACGGCTTTATATCGAGCTTTTTGGAAATCCGGTCATTTTTGCTTTTTACTGATTTTCTAAAAAATGTGATAACAATGCGGAAAACTCATTTAATCATTGATTTAAATATTTGGGCTGTTTTCGGCACTTTTTTGCCTGTTCACACAAATTTTACAAATCCTGCGGCAGGATTACAACTCCGAGGTTCTCCCAGTAGGATAATCTGAGCCTATCGGACTCCTTCATTTTGTCGTTGCACCACCTGATGATCTCCATTACCCGTTCATCGGAAAGCGTTTCCGTTGTCAGGACAAGCAGCTCGTCAACAGGAACCTGCAGCATACAGGCGAGGGTATAAAGGTGATCGACAGTCGGCAGTGCTGCTCCGTAAAACCAACGATAAACCGACTGTTTTGATTTTAGTCCCAGCTCTTTTCGGATATCGTCGATAGTTATATTTTTCTCAGCAAAAAGCTCCTTCATGTGAGCACCTGTCTTTTTCATATCAACAACATAGTTCATTGCTATACGCTCCTCTGATAAATTGGTGATATGATATGTTACCATCTCAGAAATGATAAAACAAGGGCTATTATTCCCGAAATCTCTTTGAATTGTTTGTCCAGTTGTTGTATTGATGATTACATTCAATCAGTGGTAGAATCGTATCTGATAATTTGAATTGGTGATCGAACGGAGTGATGACAATGAAAGAACCGATTGGCAGAGAAGCTGAAATAATACGAAACAGAAGAATTGAGCTTGGTTTGTCACAGATGGAGGTAGCTGTAAGTGCCGGACTTGTTTTACAGCAGTATCAGCGTTTTGAATACGGCTATCAGAAGCTGTCAAATGCCAATATGATAACGGCACTAAGGATATGTGCCGTATTACAGCTTGATCCATATCAGTTTGTTACGGATATTTAGTGTTTATACAATACTGACAACCGAACCGCCAAATATTCTACATTCCTGTACATCGTATGTAATGTTGCTGACATCCGATTATTACGGTAATATAGCCATAGGCGGATGGTCTGCCAGAAACACATATTGAAGGAGTGAGAAAATTGAATGACAGGTTTATAGGGCGTGACGGCTATGGATGATATACGAATAAACGCTGAAAAAAGAGCCGCAAATCCAAGTACGGTACCTGCCGGAGCAGCCTTTGAAACGGAAAGACAAAAGCAGAAGGCGGCACTTGTCAGACAGCTTGACGAGCTTGACCCAAGCAGGGTACGAAAGATATCGGCATATTCGGAAACATCGGAAGCCACCAGAGAGCTTCGTGTTGCTGCATATTGCCGTGTATCGACCGATGATATAGATCAGGCAATATCTATCAGCCTGCAAATGAAGCAGTATAAAGAAAAAATACAGGCTAATCCCAACTGGAAATATGCCGGGACTTATGTTGACAACGGCTTCAGCGGAACAAATACAGCTCACAGACCGGGATTTCTGAAGCTAATCGAGGATGCAAGGGCAGGAAAATTCGATATGATAATAACCAAGGCAGTATCTCGATTCGCACGAAATCTGCTTGACTGTATCGGATATATTGAGGAACTGAAAAATCTTGATCCTCCTGTCAGGGTGTTTTTTGAACAAGAAAATCTTGATACTGGATTACAGACAAGCGGTATTATCCTTTTTGTTCTTGCAATGGTAGCCGAAGAGGAAAGCCATATGAAAAGCGAGGCTATGCTTTTATCCCTTGAATGGAGATTCAGCCGTGGACGCTTTATGACACCTGCACTTTTCGGTTATGATAAGGTCGAGATAAAGGATGAATACGGCGGCAAGCGGAAGATTCTGCAAATCAATCAGCCACAGGCACAGGTAGTGAAATGGATGTACGCAACACTTCTTAATGGAGGCACTCCTGACGAGATCGCCGCACGGCTTACAGAGCTTCAAATACCGACAGGCGGAAGAAAAAGAATAAACGGAGCAATAAATACCGAATGGTCTAAAAGCGGTGTGGTTTCGCTGATGCGGAATGAGCGTTACTGCGGAGATGTGCTTGCAAGGAAAACATATACCCCTAACTTCAAGGATCATAAATCCAAGAAAAATAACGGAAAGAAAAACAAATACTTCCAACCCGATCATCACGATGCCATCGTAACAAGGGCAATATGGAACGCTGCTCAGAGAATTTTAAACAGCAGACGTTTCGGACACGAAGGTGAGTACCTTCCAATGAGAGTAATAGACCGAGGTGTCTTGACCGGGTTTATTTCAATGAACCGTTCATGGGCAGGATTTGAAGCTGACGACTATTTTCGAGTATCTCAGATAGCAATGGGAATTCTTGATGATGACCTTGAATCCGATCTTGAAAATGAATATATCCCGGACGGCGGTCATCGTCTGGGAGGAATGATCGATGATCACGGCATATCAAGAATTGCCCGTGAACTGACAGAAGCAGAACAGCAGATCAAGGACGAGCTTGAAGGAAAGGATAGTGATAACAGCACTCTTGATGAACAGGCACAGATGGTTAAGACATATCAGGTGGTAAGCGGAGATATGTTCAGCAAGGTGCTTGAACCTGTGTTTTACGTAAAAACACAAAGCATTCATTTCAATCAGTCCTGCCGCAAAAAGCTTGATGCAAAATATGTGGAAATGCTTTTTAATCCTGTTGAACGTATGATAATCGTCAGAGCCTGTGATGAAACTGATCCTAATGCTTTTCCGTGGGATGGTAAATCAAAAGGAGCAAGCTCACTGTGCCGGATACTGTATGATAGTCTGGGCTGGGACAAGGAATATAACTACAGCGTTCCCTGTCAGGAGCTGCCCATAATGATGAGCGACAGCACTATAAAAAAGGTACTTGTTTTCGATCTTGATAACTATATCGGTAAAGCAATTAATAAAAAGGACGAGATAATAATTCCGAAAAAACCGCAGCCGGAAGAATCGGAGATCAGTGACGATACAAAGAGCTTTTACTTTCCGCCAGATGCCGGAGACGAGCCACAGGAGCTTATGGAGCTTGCGGAGCAGGTACTGCAGGAGCTGGAGCTTAACAAGAGAATATTCGGTACTCCGGCTTTTAAACACACATCTGCTTTCAGGAATATTGACACAGAAGGCACAGGAGAGGAATGGTTCATTCCTGCCCGACCGATAGATAAGGATCATAAGATTTCGGATGATATTATCGACAGTCTGATGACTGCGATAAAAGAAAATCCGCCTGAACCGCCGGGGAATAAAAACGGCAGCGATCAGACGGTCATTAATGTTTCAGGCAATGATACGGAGGTGGAATAAATGTCAAGAGACCCTTCAAAAAGCCGACCGTTATCCGACAATGTAAAGCGTATGATGTGGCTGGAAAGAGCGTCACCACGCAGCAGCGATGTTTACAGTGCAAAGCGTGAATTTACCGAAAACGACCGATTGTTTTGTCACAAGCAGGGCTTACTTTTTATGGAAGCGGCTGCAATGGGACTAAAAATGGAGGATTTCGCACCGCTGTATATGCGGAGTCAGCTTGCAGGTGTTGTGGATCATTATTTCTGCTCATCCTTTCAGAATGAAGCCGACCTTGCAAAGCTCCTGCAGATGCCGGTTTTAGTTGATAACCCAAGAGTTATTATTGAAACGCTTTACTGGATAGAGGATATCATATCAAAGACGAAGGACACAGACAACAAAAGCCTTATATTGTCAAAGGCATACCAGGCGGAAAGCTGTCAGCCGCCAAAGGCACTGCTTGAGTTATCCGGCGAGGATGTAAGTGATATCGACGCTCTTTCCTTTGCGTACTGGCTCGGATATATGTACCGCTGCGAATGTATCATGCACGATGAATCAAGCCGCATGGTTTACGGAGCGTTTGACGAGCAAACAATGCTGACGGTTTACAAGGAAATATCGGACAGCCCGCTTAACAAAGAAAACCTGTCGGACTGTGCTGTAACGATTTGCGAAATACTTGACCAGCTTCTTATAACGAAAATCTGGAAGGGCAAGAACTATAAAGATTGCATATAAGGAGGAGTACGATGGAAAATACGCAGTTATGGATGAACGGGCTGAATCAGCAGAAAAGACCGATCACACAGCAGCCCGTTCCCGTGCAGTTCGGTCTGAGCCGTGAGGAACAGCTTGAAGTAAAGCGGCTTGCCGAGGAGGCAAATTTCAGCTTTGAGGGCTATCAGGTGGTAAGGAGAGAGTTTATTTCCCACCGATTTGACCCGGCAATGACCATCAGAGGAAACAGTATTACATTCAATAATTCCTGTATCAGCAAGCTCGAAAATGCTTCATACATACAGTTCCTTATCAATCCCACAGAACAGAAAATGATAATCAGACCGTGTGATGAAGGAGCAAGAGATGCGATACGCTGGTGTATTCTGAAGGCTGATAAGAGAAAAAGCCGTCAGATCACCTGCAAGATATTTGCTGAAAGGCTGTATGAAATGATGGGCTGGGATCCTGTTTACAGATACCGTTTGCAGGGTATGAAAATCAGGTACAACAATGAGCAGATGTATTTATTTGACCTTAATGCCCATGAATGCTTCCTGCCGCAGAAAAAGGATGCCGCTACAGGTAAGGTAAAAGCGGCTGCAGCGAAATTCCCGCAGGACTGGCAGAGCAGCTTTGGCATGAAGGTAGCGGAGCATGATATGTCAACACAGGTAAATTTCCTTGATGGTTATATTTCACCAAATGATACAGAGCAGACGGAGGGCAGCGATGAATAAGATAATACTGAATCTCGATTTAAGGGAAGGACTTTTTACACTTAACGAGGGGACGATAGAAGCACTCGGCAGACCGAGACAGGTTCAGATCCTTATCAATATGCAGGAGAAAATGCTCGTGCTTCGTGCCTGCGGCACAGAGGATATTGAAGCGGTGGTTCTTCCATCAGAAAAAACAATAGCTACCGAGATAGGTGCAAGGAGCATTATGAAGCAGATCAAACAGAAAATGAACTGGAACGATGACCGGGCAAGAGAATGTATCGGGGTATGCTATCCGGAAATAAAGGCTGTATGCTTTGATCTTTCAAAGGTCAGAATTATTGCGTAAGGGGGTGCGGATATGGACAGAGAGCGACTTTTCAGGGTTATCGGTGAGAAATACATAGCCAGAAACGAATTATACGGCTATCTTCCTTTAGGTGTAAATGCAGATGAGATATGGTGCACGGTGCTGGAGCAGCGCCGTGCTAAAGCCATAACACTGCCGCTGACAAACGCAAACGGAGAGCCGTACTGGTACACGCTGACGGACAAAATGATAATCGCAAGCGAAAACATTGTCAATGAATTATACGAAAACGATTATACTGACAAGCTGTTAAGCTCAGTTATGACGATCAGGGAAATATTCTTCACGGGATACCTTGAAGGGTCGCAGATATCTGCCCAGGAGGCGGTATCATTTTTGCAAAGAGGTGAAGAAGCCCTGGATGCGGAAGAACTTATGATACTCAATAACAGACAGGCCGGGAGCTTTGCCGCAGAGAATATTTACCGTCCTTTGAACAGGGATTACCTTCAGGTTCTCGCACAGATACTGACAAACGGTCTTGACAACGGCGGCGGTGAGCTGAGAACCGAGGACAGCGTGGACATTTATTTCATGCAGGGAGAAAGCTATGTTCTGCCGAGTGCTGCAAGACTGAACAGGTGCATAAACGAGATAACAACATTTCTGGCGGATATGAGTGTTCATCCTTTGATCAAGGCGGCTGTTGCACAGGCATGGGCAATGGTCGTCAGACCTTTTCCTGATGGCAACGAAAGGCTGGGCAGGCTTCTTTCGGAGATAATTCTCATACGCTCCGGCTACATATTTTTCGGACAGGAAAGCATTTCCGCAGTTATAGCAAAAAGCGGCTTCAAATACTTTGATGCGATTGCGAAGATCGTCAGAGGTGCAAACGGGAACGACCTTACATACTTCCTGGATTATTATCTTTCGGTATTATCGGACTTTGTTGATGAGATCAGGGACAAACGAAAGAAAAAGGATACCGAGAGCATTGAAGCGGAACAGGAAATGGCGAGAAACTCATTGGCACCCAGCAGTGTGGAGCAAAACAGCAGTAATGCGGTTTCGGGGGAAGTTAATGATATTAAAGATGATCTCGAAATTGATGATTTATTGGAGTTAGTGGAAATAGAGTTTTGCAAAACCACCTCAATAAACAAAAGAAATCTGCTTACCGTTTTAAAGAGTTTTATCTTATCAGGTAAATACACATTTACTTCAGAGGATATTGTAATTGAAGGTAATGGAACAATATCAAAAAAAGAAGTCCACAATAACATACAGAGAATAATTGATTCGGGAATTATAGAACGGCTTAATATAAGAGATTCGAAGCGTTATTATAGATTTAAAACAGTAGTGTCACCTAAGCACATATTTAAAAACAATCACTTGTATACAAAAGATGAAATATGCAGTATTATGTTGGAATTAACATCAAGAACAAGTTTAAACGGAAAAAAGGTTGCTGAGATACTATTAAAATTCTTAAATGATGGAATCTACTCTTTTACAGGCAAGGATATCCGAAAAAATATTGATCTTTCTTCAAGCAAATTGCATCATCTGCTCAGAAAATACATAAAAAGTGGAGTCTTAGACCGGAATGGAAAAATTCTTAGTTTTTCTATTAAGCCTGATTCTTCAGAAAACGATTATTCACCGGATATTATAAGTTTGATAGAAGAACTTATCAATTCTGACAAATCCAGCAAAAAGGATAAGAGAATCGGTTCGGTAATCCAAAGTTGTTTGGGTAAAGGTGTTATAACTACAGAATACTACGAAAAAATCGGAGAAATCACAAAGATGAGTACGGACATGGCTTTCGCAAAGCAGCTTGGGCTTGTCGAACCTCTTCCTGACGGTAATTATAGGATAAATAATGAATTAAATACTTCTTTTAATGGCATCGAAAATTATACAAAGAATGTACTTTCAGAAATGTATAAAATTTTTGGAGATGGTATATTTTCAGCAGAAATGGTTATTGCAGAACTCAAGTATAGTCACAGTCATACTAATGCAACACTCCATAAACTTATGTGGCTAAAGGTTTTAAATTGCACGATAGGCGAAGATAAACGATATACATACCAGTTCATGATTACCCCGGAGGATCACCCGGAATGTTTTAATGCGGTGGCATAACTAAAAGGTGGATGAATGTGAGAGGTAAAAGAAAGTGTATTAAGCATAATCGCATAAAGTACCTGATTTGTGGAGATATTATTGAATCAAAAACCGTTCACGATTTTGTATATTGCTCCTGTAAAAGCTGTTTTGTTGATGGCGGCAGAGATTATGTCCGGTTCGGAGCAAAAGATTTGAAGGAGATTGTTATTATGACGGAATTGGAGGATGAATCATAACAGTAAAAAGTGCATCTGAAATCACTTGCTTTTTAGCAGTGGATTCGGATGCACTTTTGATATTCAGCTGTATTAACCATTGATGAATAGCAGTATAAAGAACAAATAAAATACCTTTCATCTAAGCTAATTCATATTGTCATGCTAAATGAAGAATTCCATGTTGCACAACAGATTCCAGATGAAACTGTTCTATACTTTTGGGGTTGAATTGTATTTTCACTATATGAGTGTTGTTGATAAATTCGCTTACATCTATTATTATACCTACGCCGAAGTTTTCGTGCCTGACCTTTGTATTTACAGTAAATAATGAAAGAATCGTATTAGGTGTATTATCTGGAATTTCGATTATCGTTTCGTTCATGTTAACGACAGGACGATGCTTTGATGTTGAACCTTCGACAACTTTTTTAATCGGTGGAATAATCTCATCAATAAATTCAGAATCGTATTCTTCGATATAAAAGAGGTGCAGCTCGTTTATAGCTCGTGTGATTGCTACATAGAATAAGCGCCTTTCTTCCTCATACTCCTCAAGTGTCTCTTGCTCGATAGCTGTTAATCGGTCAGAATGCGGCAAACAGCCGTCATATACATCAACAATATAAACTGTATCAAATTCAAGTCCTTTTGCTGAATGAATAGTTGACAGCATCACAGGATTGTTGTCTGTGCATTTATATTCTTCAATTAAATGCAGTAATTCTTCAAGCCTTCGCAGAAAACTATTGATAGTATCCTCACGAACAGCCAATGAAGAAAGAATATCCACTTTACCTATATCCAACTCTTTTTCTTTTGCGTAACTGTAATACCAGAACTTACATATCAGACTTATAGCATCATGCGGTTTTGATTTACCAATTTTCAGTAACTTTTGTTTGAAGTCCTCTGCCTTGTGCATTAGTGATGACCATGTGGACATCTGACTTATTAGTTCATCAGCAATGGTGTTTTTCTTCTGAGGGGCTTTTCTGCAGCTCCATATTGCGGGTTCTTTGCGAAAACCATAGCCGCACTTATAATAAATCTGCATAAATGCATCTTCATCATTTTGGTTGACAGCAAATCTCAGAAAGTAAACTATATCCTGTACAACTTTACTCGTAAAAAAGTTTTCGCCCGCATCCCTCGAACGTTTATAAGGGATGTTTTTACGAAGAAAAATATCAATTAATGGAATAGCACTGTCATTATTGCGATAAAGTACAGCTAATTGACTATGCTCGGCTTTGACAATATCGCAAACTGCCGAATACTGCTCATGCTTTTTCTTGACAGTTATTCGTTCTATCGACTTTCCTTCACCCCTGCTTGCCTGCATATGCTTTTCGGAGTAACGATCGGTATTACAGTCTATAAATTTCTGTGCAGCAGAAACTATCTGCTTTGTAGAACGGTAATTGGTTTCCAGAAACATTACATAAGGATTTATGTAGGTGTCTGTGAATTCAATAAGAGCTTTGGGGTATGCCGCACGGAAACGATAAATGCTCTGATCTTCATCGCCCACCATAAAGATATTATTATACTTTGATGCTAACAAACGAATTATCTCGTGCTGAATCTTAGATGTATCCTGTGCTTCATCAACACAGATATACTGATATTGATTCTGAAACCCTGACAATAGTTCCGGCTTATTTTCTAAAAAAAGTTTAGCAAAAACTAACTGATCATCAAAGTCCATTCGACGTTGATTTTTGAGTTTAGTGCAGTATTTATTATATAGTTCTTCGTAGATAGAGTTCTGTGGCAGATACCCTGCTCTCAATTCGGATGTATCCAGCATCATATTTTTAATATAGCTGATTGCCGTTTGTGCCTCTATAATATCTGATTCATGCGGAAATTTGTCATCGGTTATTTTTATATATATGTCTTTTATGATGGCAGTACGTTCAGCTTCTTTCAGAAGTGTAAACCTTTGATTATGGCTATGCCTTTGCACATATCTGTTTATTATTTGCTCGCACAATGAATTGATTGTCCTGATATTCAGACGGGCAGCAGTTGCAGAATCGAACAATCCTGCGAAACGCTGCTTAATATCATTAGCTGCACTTCTGGTATATGTTATAGCAAGAATTCTTTCGGGAGCAATTCTTTTACAGTAGATCATATAACCCATTCTTGCAACCATAACAGTGGTTTTGCCGCTGCCCGGAACAGCAATCAAAAGATTTGCACCGTTGACGATCTGAACTGCTCTTTGCTGTTGGAGATTCAGTTTAATACTATATTTTTCGGCAAATCTCAAATAGTCATCATTTAACTGAGTATTAAGATATTGTGGCGGAAGACATATTCCGTTTATTAATCCAACATAAGCTAAGAAACTCTCTTTAGTAAACCGTTGTTTGACTATAATTTTATCGTTGAGAAATTTGCTGATACGAATAATACATTCGCCCTCATTACTGATTTGGAAGAAAAGCTCTGTCTGTCCGGGACAGAGTGAATATTTCGTATACTTCAGCTGTGCTTTGTCCCATAAAAAACGATCATTTTTCAAATCAATAATATGACCATTTTCGTATTCTTCACGCATATCATATAGCCATACAGTCTTGTACCCGATGTTGTGAAAGAATGTATTTCTGTCATTGAACTTACCCGATGAAAGCGGTTTTTGCTGAAACTCTACAACTGTTCTGTTAGTCAGTACATCTGCTCTGTGTCGTGTATTATCGTACTGAACAACTACTTCCTGATTTTCAGATGGAAATTGATTCTGCCATTCAAAATGCCAGTCGGACATATCATACTGTCCGTTCCAGCTATCATTACATTCGCATTTAGGATAATGCGAAAAGTGGCGGGCTCTTTCCGAACCCGCTTTAATAAACATTTTCTCAAGGCAAACAGGGCAGAAGAATGTATTACCCTGAACGGCATCATTGATTGATATTCGTTTTTGTTCATCATTCAGGGCAATATACATCTTTTGCTCACCTTTCGTTATGGATTATTGGTTATGATCTTTTCGGTATTCTATAACATCTTCTTTAGTCACTTCATAATACTCACATTGATAATACCTGCAAATAGAATCCAGTTCTTCCGAATCCTCAATGCCAAGATCAATAGCACATTCGATTTTTGCCGGAATGTAGTTTGGGTCACTATGATAGTCGATCATCATGTCAAAAAACATGTTCAGAAGTCCGGCAAATGGGATGTCCAACTTTTCTGACAATTCTGATATGATGCAGCATGTTGGTAAATCAAATCCCATCTCTTCTGTTGCCTGAATAAAAGTTTCAAAATAGCTATCTTCCTGCCAAATAGCTTTATCATCAGACATTATACTTTCTAATACTGAACCCAATCTGCTTTTATCAGATAAACAGTCTTCCAAGGCCTTTCGGTTATCCGGAATTTCCTGCTTGCTTTTCTTCAACTCGGCAGGAGGCTTTCCGTATGTTCTACTTACCGCCCTTGTAAATGCCGACTGTTCGGAATAGCCGTAGTCCAGTGCAATATCAACAAGTGCTTTTTCAGGATGATTTATCATTTCTTGTACTGCAAAGTACAGACGGCGTTCTCTTATATATTTTCTGAGTGTGAGTTTTCCAACGGTGATAACCGCAAGAAATTTGTTGAAGTCTTGATCTGTATACTTGGTTTCGATATAGATTTTTTTAACAATCTCATAGTGATCAAGTAAGATGTTCTCGTCAATGACAGATAGAACCTTGTCAAGAATTATGCTATTATTCATGGTAGTGATTACCTCCTTTAGTTGATGTTTATAATATAGCATAGAGATATCTTTAATTCTTGACAGTGGAAGGGTATCAAAAGTCAAATCAAATTGATGGGTACTCTGCCGTGTTTTGTTTATATATTATCTTTTCCCGTGAGCATCTTATACATCCTCAAAAGTTTTGCTATGTACTGTTTAATTAAGTGCATCACCGAACGCCTGTATTACCTCATCAGAGTCTTTGCCGGATACCGTTCTGCCAGTAGCCTGCTCAATAGCACTTAGAAGTTTTTTAGCACGGTCGATTATAAAATCCTGAAATCTATTATTTCTCAGAAGGTCATGATCAATTAAATGAGTCTCTACATAATCATCCAGATCAGAAGACAACACTGAACCTTTCTTTTCCAGTTTGCTAAGATAAACGGATGGAGCAACGCCTCCGATTTCACGATTGCTGCTTGCTGAAATGGGTGTTTTGTTAATAATACTGTTCCATTTTGCCTTTTCATATTTTTGTTCAATGCAGTATAGTTTAGGGAAAATATGGTGTATATCAATCTGCTCATTTGAATATGTTGAAAAATCCATTTCAGCACCGGAAATGAAATCACGGGCATGGTTTTTCAGAATAAGTGCCATAATTCCTTTGTATGCAGCTGACTGCCTGGATTGCAGACTAAGAAGACGTGTTGGATTAAAGAAAAAGTCTGTAACAGTTTTTGGAAGATCACCATTATCTGTAATCCACTTTATTACCTGTGTAATGTCATTGGCATAGCGTGTTTCATTTGCAGCACCATACAATTCTCCAAATACGCCGCACCAGTACCATTGCTTTACCATGTTCTTTATATTTGTGGTATAAATCTTGTTTCCTTCCATCAGTATGGTGCATATTGCAGCCAGAGGAATAAGCTGAGTGCTGTATGGAAGGTCACGGCTTGAAAAAATTCGTTCCTCTTGCAATAGCTTATCTGTAATAGAAAAGCCCTTACAAAGATCATCCGCATATTTTTTGTATTCTGTCAGTTTCAAAGCAAGAACATCTTTTTTCTTGCAGCTTACAGTTCCACCAGATTTAAATGATGACAGAAGTGTTAGTGCAGTTAAAAAGTCAGTGGCTGTAACTATATTTAACAAATTTCCTGAAAAATATTTTTCTTTGCGTTCTTCCCAGTCTTTACGAAGCGGAAAGTCATCCATTGCAAATATTGCTGTTACAAGTTCAAAAACCGTAAGAGAAACTCCACCGGTATTTACATTTTCAAAAACTTGACAAACTGCTTCCTTTGGTGTTTCCTTCCCGAGTTGTATGACCGGCATTGCATATTTTTGTGTTGGCATAATTATTTTTGAGAAAAGTTCAGTAAATTGCTGAATAACCGCCGGATTATAGTTATAGTAGGCATAGTATTCGTTTTGCCAGCCCTGTTCTTCTCCAGAATTGAGTATTATGTTGAGAGGAAACTTTTTTAGTCTGAATTCATCCGGTCTTGTCGATAGATCAGTTTCAACTTTTCTTCCGAAGTCAGATGTCAACTGTCTTGTTGATGGTATAGAAATGACAACTTCTTCATCATCAGCATCAGGATCAAGTGCTTTTTCTATATCCAGATAATAATACCTGTCTATTTCTTTGCCTTTGTCAGTTTTGGTATGTACTGGTTTTTTGCTGTATAGAGCATTATAAAGAGATGTCAATCTCTGCTGACCATCAAGTATTAATTCGTCCGGCTCAACACTTGGATCAGCATTAGACCCTTCTATAGGCTTATGCTTGAAATGGATGCTTTCATTTCCATATTCGAGAAACATTGCCGCTCCTACCGGAAAGCTATGTAAGACACTGAGTATCAATGCTTTTATTCGTTCATCATCCCATACCCAACCTCTTTGAAAATCAGGTAACTGTGCTGAACCGTTATCAACGGCTTTCATTAAATCTGTCAGTGGCCTGTCGTTGGTTTTCATTTTGTTAGTCACCTCTCGGTTTATTTATTTAAATAGATCTCTCAATGAAACCGAGAGATCATAACTCAAACAGCCTGCGCATTTCCTCCTCCATTGTTCCGTTTTTTGCATACTCAAGTGTATCGCAGAGGCGGATATTATTTTTCTCAATATGTATCTCATCGCTGAATCCGAGAATATATCGCAGGCAGATACGGTATATGATCTCTGTTGGAGCACAGCCGTATACCTGATTTGCAAAAATATGATTCAGTCTTTCGCAATCATCAGGATATAAAGCTTTCATACGGTCGCTCTGATAAAGCCTCGTTACGATCTCTGTTATATACATTCCTGATTTCATATACAGGTCGGCGAATGTTGCATCAGGATCATCAAAGCAGCCGGTGTTTTCCTGCTCAAGCCTGTCCACCATATCCTTCACGACTTTTTTCGGTGTGAATATCTGATTTGTGCGCTGGGGAGGTATATAGTCAAAAATATCTCCGTCGTGGTCAGGTACAAAATAATCCGCAAGATCTTTGCGTTTCTTCATAAACTCAATTACTGCATCATTAAAAACAACTTCATCAAAAAGATGTCCGTCAAAATGTTTTGTTTCACCGCTTTCTGTGGTATAATCTCCGCCGTCACGCAGCATACGGAACTGGTCAAGGGTGACTCCCTGACCGTTCTGCGGATTGACCGTGACTTCCCAGAATACATCCTTCGGGACAAGAGAATCAAAGTTTGCAAGGGTAGTGCTTTCATCGCCGTAAGCCATGAGAAAAGCAGGAATGGTGCGTGAAAAGCCTCTCAGATGGTCACGGACACTGCCTTCGATAGAATCCTTCTGTGCTTTCAGTTTTTCTGTTTCTACAGTTTCAACAATGGTTTCAGCGGCTTTTTTAACGGTCTCTTCGCTGTGAAGCTTTTTCTGGATACTATCAACCATATCACGGTAGCCTTGCCTGCGTTTTTCATTGTATTCTACGTCTATCTGAGTTATCTCAGCCATCGTTGCTCCTGCCTGTTGTGCTTCTTTTATCTTGTCATTCTGCTCCTGAGCAAGCTGACGATCTTGAATGGTATAGTTACCATATTCACGGTTAACAACAGTATCGGTCGTTTCCTGAATTTTCCGCTCAAGCTGGCTCTGTGTTGATTTTCTCAGATCACCGCCATACTGTTCTTTTGCGGTCTCTATAAGTGTTTCAGCAATAGGTTTGGAGAATTTTTCACGCAAAGTCTTGAGTTCGTCCTTCTTTGGATTCGGTGTCATTTCCACTCTTTTCTGTATTTCCTCAACAGCTGCTGTCAGCTGATCTTCAACATCCGCATAGACTTTATCACCGAACAGTTCGCTCGCTGTTCCGATTATCTGTTCCTGCGGTATCTCGACTTCGCCCTTATCGTTCAGATGCAATTCATCTTCTGTATTTTCGTCAACACCCGTAGGAGGCAGCGTTTTAGGTTCTTCAACTGCCTGCATACCGTTGATGAGGTCAATAATTTCCCTTGGTGCTCCGAAAATACCGCTGATATTCGCAAACAGGAAATTTGACATAAAGCCTCGTTCCACAACTTCCCTTGCGTGGATATGACGGGGAATGGTGAGAACCTTTTCTGCATCCAGCTCGATCATGCGTCCCTCGTCATCCTCGCCGTAAACAGGAAAGAAATTCAGCAGCTCCCGCACATTGTGTTTCCGGCTGTCAAAATCGCCTTTTTCGCCGGAGGTTTCCGGAATAAGATCATTTGCGAATTTCTCAAATATTGTAAGGGTACGGGCAGGGTCAAAGTCAAATACATAAGCGTTTTGCTTTCTGTAGGTATTGCCTTGATTGTCGGTGAAAAGACAGGGATTCTGTGCACGGAAAGCCGCCTGCATATAAAGGGCTGGGCTTGACATATTAGAGAGCATCAGAACCGCTGTCCACTCAGGGATGGTAACACCTGTGGTAAGCTGTCCGACTGACAGAGTTATAGTTTTATCATTTTCTGATATTGCCTTTACTACTTTGTCAAAGGACTTTTCGTTTTCGTCAGCTTCGTCTAATTTTCCGTCGCCTGCGGCAAGAATGACTTTGTAATTGGGTTCTTTGAATACCGGGTGCAGCTTCAGTTTCTTTGCGAGAGCCTTTGCGCTTGCCACACGGTTCAGTATCCAGAATGTATGCTTTAATTCGTCACGGAGTTCAGGAGTAGAGAATGGGAACTTCTCCTGTCGTGTCAATGCGTCAAGAAATTTATCTACATCTGAATCATGAACGAATTTGCCGGAATCGTTTGTTCTGAAAAATTCATTCAGGTCAAAGGCGAATTCTTCTATATCATTATCCGCAAGCTCGATACCTCTTTTCACCCTGTCACGGACAATATCCGACATCTGATAGGTGAAAAGTGAAAGGCGGGGAAGAACAGCATACGGGTTTTCTGTTTCGCTTGAAGTGTCCCAATCCCTCTTTTTTGCCTGTTCATCGGCATAAGTCCAGTTGAAGATAGCGTCCTGCGGAAATTTGTCATTTGCAAGTGCCTTGAATGGTGTGCCGGAAAGATGCAGAGTCCACTTGCGGCTGATATGATTGAAAGCCGTATCCGTTCTGTAGGTATCAACGCCCTCGTGGGCTTCGTCTATGATCATTATATCCCATTTTATACCGTGTTCTGCGCTTACTTCGGCAAGCTTCGGCTGATCTCCGCCGAAATAAATTGAATCTTTGAGGTCTTGCAGGGATACGAACTCAATACAGCCCTTTGTATTATCATCTATTTTTGATAAATACTCTTCACGGCTGTAAACATATTTTTTGTCCTTAATGCCATCTACTCTGCTCACGAAGTAGTAGCCTGACTGCGGTCCGAAAAATGTCTCATAATCCGAATACCACGAATTAGCAATAGCAGGGCGGTTTGTTACAATAAGAATATTTTTTGCGCCGAGCTTCATACACAGGTCATAGGCGGTCAGTGTTTTTCCGAAACGGGGCTTTGCATTCCACAGAAATTCAGCATTATTCCTGCCGCCAAAATAATCCGCTGTCATCTGCACAGCCATTGCCTGTTCGTCACGGAGATTATATGGAATTACCGCATCGGCATTATCATCCGATACAGTACCGTGATTCTGCGTAAAATCAATAAAATCTCCGCGGGCTGTGTTCGGCTCAATATTAAACCACTCTGTCCCTGCCTGGCGGGGGATTCCAAGTTTTTTCAGATAGGCATGAAAATCCTTATCCGTAAAGGTTCCATAGGGTTCAGTCATAAATGCGGCACGCATAGCCCACCATGTCTTATGCTCAACGCCGACAGTATGTGTCTGTTCCTTGATACGAGTCTCTACATCACGTTCGGTGAAACCGATCTTTGTCCAGCCGTCATGAGAGGGCACTCCCGGAGTGGTATAGGCATAGCACTGGGGAACGACCTTTGCGGTTGTTTTGATATTGATTGCTGCCATTATACCATCTCCTTTACATGGGTTTCGATAAACTCAATTTCCTTTTCGTCAAGACCGTATTTTCTGTACAGCTGCAAGTCAATTTCATGTATAGATTTTGACCAGTCTATGTCGCTGTTTTCGGTAAAGTCCTGGAGGGGAACATATATAAAATTTCTCGGTGTAATCATTTGAGTTTTCTTTGATACAGAAAGCAATGCCCTTGCAAACTTACCTTTTAAATATCTATAGAGATTGTTTGCTTCATTTTCAGTTTCAAATTTACCTATACTAAAAAAAGTCTCTGTGTGTCCTGTATTAGGACCAACTACAATCGATGGCCCTAAAACTTCACCGAAAGCTCCTATTCCGCTTGCTTTTGGAATTAACAGCTTATACTTATTAAAATTAATAACATCATTCAGATAATTTCTTCTGATATACTTTGTTACCCTTTCATTATTAGCTCGCCCTATTATCATCGAGTATTGGAAATCATCATTTGGTATCCTATCGAGAAAGACTGTTGTTAATTTTTCTATGATATTTGATTTTAAGTCATATTCGTGACCTTTACTTTGTAAAGCTTTTGCTTCTGGATGATCATCATGCATTATTTCCGTAAAGTGATACGAATACCCTGATACACCAATATCAGAAAGTGTTCCATTTGACAATGCAAAAGTAACTTTTTTTAACAAATTGTTGAGAGCTTCATAAGGTGTAAAAATACCTATAGAACCAAAGTTTGAAGCTTCATCATGGTATGTGATTGTAACTCCACCCTTAATATCGGTATTAGGAAAAAGCTTGGATGCATCTTCCTCGTAATTCAAAACCTTGAGGTGCGTATCATTCAGCATTGCCTCATTCCATGCCTTTGGAGTACTTCCAGCATTGAACAAAAATCTTGCAGGATGAATCATTTCAACTTTATCTGCGATTTTATAAGCACTATCTAAAAACAAATTATATACTGGCGGTGCAAAACCTTTATTATCTCCAAGAGTTTCATCCTGATACGGCGGATTTCCGATAACATAATCAAACAGCTTACTTCCCATTGCGTTCAACTCCTTTATATTCATAAACTTAACAGACGATTTACTTCTCCAGTTAAATATCCTGCACGGTACGGCGTCCGGTTCGTTTTCGTTTTCTTCCTCAATATCAAAGAGGGATAGCTGCTTATACTCCTCAAAAGGCTTCCCCAACGGCACTGTGTCTTTCAGCCCATCCATCTGCCAGATGTTCCATCCAATAATGTTTGCCGCTTGTTTCAGTTGTTTGCTGTCCGGCTTTTTCTGCCACCGCTCCTCAAAGTAGTCAACAAAGGTCATCAGAAGATTGATGCGGGCTATCAGAACATTATCGCCCTGATATTCATAGCCGTAGCAGGCTTCATAAGCCCGGTATGTCCATTTCAGCCAGTCTTCAAAGGAATCCGTGTTTTCGCCTACGATCCGCAGCTTTCTGTCAAGTATTCCGATCCTGCGCAGCGGCGGAACTATCAGCTCTCCCACCGAAACATCATAGCGTGAAACAAGGTAGGGGGCTTCTCCGCAGGTGATCTCCAGCCGTCGGGAATCCACATATTGCTGCCATGTCTTTCCCTTTGAAAATTCAACCTTGTCCTCTGCGACAGTCCAGGTGTGATCCTCGTTTTCCGTATTGAATACACCTGTTCTGCCGAACCAGTCCTCGTCAAGGTGGTTGTTCATCCTGTTGCAAAGCCATGCCGGGGTGAATACTTCTGCTTTTTTACGGGTGCGCTGAGCCTGCTCCTCCTGTGACTTCTGTATCCTCGGACGGATAATATCACTATGCAGCAGCAAAGCGGTGCCGAATATCTGCTCCTTGTCCGTAAACCCTTGCCCTTCATCCTCATAGGTGTCTGTCGCCCAGATGATATTCTTTTTTGTCGATTTATCCTGCAAAAGCGTATCCAGCACCTCTGTGACCGGATAACTTCTGATATCTATTAGTTTATCCAAAGGGGAAAACTCTCCTTCCGTCAAGGCTCCGATGAGCCGACATATTTATCATAATATACAAATAGTCTTAAAATGTTATATTTATTCTATTATAAACCATTCACATATGAAATATCAATATGCAAATTTTCAGCAAAAAGCCTGACGTGCAGTTTATTGCACATCAGGCTTTAGATTCATGATCCATGCATGTTTCTTAATTCTTTTATTTAACTTATTGATTTAAACCGCAAAGACGCATTGTATTTGTTTTTTAGGTGATATCTTGATAATAAACACTACAGATAATTCACTCATAGTTAGTATAAGTTTATTTCTGAGTGTAGTATGTATCAGTAAAAGTATTTAATAAGGATATCTTGAAGTTGCTCTTCGTCTTTGTAATGCAATTCCTTGCTTTTAATACAATTAATAATTTGTTGACGAATATTTTCCTTTACAATACTATTTTCTGATAGTTTCTTATACACATGCTCTGTCTTATTTATTATAAAACTGACATCAAATTTATTAAAATCAAATTTGTCATAAAGATAGAAAAAATCAAAATTATCACAAATCTCAAGAAAATCTTTGAAAGGATCATGAGGTAATAAGCCTATAAAACACCAGTATCCAATATTAATCAATTCAGAGTTGGGATTTGTATTCAATTGTATGACAGCAAAATTATTATTATTGTTTGTCAAATACTTTTTCGATAGATATTGCTTTAATTGAATAATATATTTTTTGTTTATTTTATGTTCTTCATCTAATAAGCTTGTAAATAAAGAAAAGTCAAAATTCAAAGATAATTGTCTTAGTCCCCATGAACGAACTTTTTTCTTTTGAGAATCGGACAAATAATAATAGTAGTGTGTAAAAATGGATTTTTGAAACTGTAAATAATTATTATCTATAATTTTATTTATCCTTGTTGCAATCCACCTGTAGGTCGTTTTTTCTTCGCTAATAAAATGAATCAACTGATCATAGAAAACACTTGAACGGCTATACATATGAAACTCTTTATTATTCTGAATACATGATATATGTTCATCAAGATAAGCTAAAAATTTAGTTTGAATAACCTTTTTAGTAATTGATGAATACATTTTTCTTTTACCAAGCAGAATGGATATAAAAGAAATTTTATCATCTATCATTATATCTTCGAATTCGTAGTTAAAGATGAATTTGCATATTGTGTCAATTAGGTGTTGGGATACAGTCATATATTTGAGTAACTCCAAACAATTTTTGATTTTTGTTTCAATATTGTTCAATTTAATACCATAATGGGTTTCGGCTAAATACTTTTCGTAATAACTAATAAGATTCCGTATTGCTTTTTCAATCATCTCAGTATTATCAAACAGTAACTCGCTTATATTTTGATTATTAAGTAGTTTTTTTAGTTCGTCAGTATTATAACAATTTACAAGGCAATAAAAATCAATTAGAGAAAAACATATTTTTTCCTTTCCGAAAAAATTTTGTAAACTATCTATCTTAGTCCGTTTATTCTGTTGAGAATAAAGTCTTAATAATAAAGGCATTAGATATATTATCGAATTTTTGAACTCCGAAAAATCATCTAATAATAAATGGTTTCCGAGTATAAAGTGAATATTGTTGTGAATCTGTTTCAGTATTTTTTTGCTGATAGATGTACCTGAAGATGAAGCATCAATGCGTCCTTCCAGCTTCCTACCTTCAGAAAAAGCTTCATAAAAATTATTATATAAAACCGTGGAAGAAGAATGAAGATCTTGAAATATACTATATTCATTCTGAAAATCAATTGGGAAGTTATTAAAATCAATTTCTGCTATTTCTGACTTGGTTTCGTCTACGGTATTAATGAATTTAATATTTCTCTTCATACTTCTTAATGCAAAAAACAGATTATTTTTATTGATTTGAGATAAATAGAAAATCCAGTATTGTCTTGTTTTAAATGCTTGAATTGCAATTTCTGAAAATAAATCATATGCTTTTTGATATTCACATAACTTTGCCAGATAAAATGCTTTGCGAAAATTTAAGATTAGGCTTGTATAATTCCGTTTTACGAATGTCTGCATTGATGAATAATCAAATAAAATACAGTATTGATCTCCAATAAAAGCGTCAGAGGATGGTAAAAACATTTGAGCTTTATTAAAAACTGTCAAAATATCTTTATATTTTAAGAGTACGCTTTTTTCTAACTTGGATACTTCATATTCAGACATATTATGTATTTCATAAAAGTATTTCAATAGATTATAATTACTATGAAGACTATGAATCTCTCCACTTTCTTCTATCGCAATATGAGGAGATAATTTTGCTTGAATATGACTGGGTTTTAGTGCAGAAATACTTTTTAAAGGAAGTAATAATTCATAAACAATATTAAATAATTCATACTTATTTTTATCATTGGTGTCCGTAATAGAAGATTTTAATATCTTTTCTAGAACCGTCTTGTAACGAATGAAAAAATTATCTTTATACTCATCTTCAGCTAAATATTGATGAAAATCTATTACTGAAAGTCCACGAGAAATATGATATTTTAGCTGAGAATCAGTAAGAGGTGAAGTATCGGTATAAATAAAAATTGGTTTGTTAAATTTCTCTTGTAAAAGATTCTTTGCCCAATTAAGTATTAGTTTGATATTATAATCATTTAAACCATAGCCGATAAATACAACGGTGTTTGTTGAGAAAACGGCTTTTAATATCGTTTCAATTAACTTAAAATTTTCACTATAGCTTAAATAATCTTCTTCCTTAAATACAATATTGCGATGCTTGAAATCACCATGAACTTTAAGAATAAAGCGTTCCCCGTTAATATCTGATACTTCAGTATCAGAAGCAATGACCTTCATATTATAGCAAGCGTTTGCAGCTGAATCCTCTAATAATTCGTCGAAATTTGTTGTTATAATTGATGTAGGTTTAAATCTATAAATCATACTATGTATCTCATTAGGTATTAGTTTTTTAGCATTTAAGCTTTGTTCAAGAAAAGTATAGTATTTATTATCATCTTTATTAATTTCATTATAAAAAATCTGTGGAATTTGAAGAAAGTCATCAGCGGAGTATTTTGCTTTTTTTTCGATTTTTAAGAAATCACATATTTGATCAATCATATCTTGCCATTTGGGAGCTTTTGATAAAGCGGATACTCCTGCGCCTACAAAGAAAGTCAACGAGTTTTTCCTTGAAGCCTCAATTATTCTTTTAAATTCATTTTTGTACATAGTATCACCTCTATAAAAGTATGTTTCAAATATTCATAGTTGTTTATTGGCTTGTATTTTCATCAAGGATAATCTATGTCATTATCAAATTTGACATACTTTTTTATCATTAATTAGATTGATTTTCCACAAACCATCTTCCGACCCTCGTGTCAAACATCTGGCTAATCTTTTCAAAAAACAGATACCGCTGCTTTCCGTGTATTATAATACAATAACAATCACCGTTATGATCATATCCGGATGAGAAAGCCGGATATAAGTCCTTTACATCATCAATTGTAAATTCACGACCATCAGAGCAGAATATAGATCTCGGCATCATAAAGCCTGTGCTGTCAAAATCTGCGGAGACCTTTACATAAATTCTTTCCGAATAATTCATAGCTATCACTAACTGCCGAAAACCTTATGGTGGGACAGCAATTCTACTGATGGAACGTAAGCGTCAAATGTAAGCGTCAAATAGTAAGCGTATAGACAAAAAATCACGGGACAAGCAAAAAGCAGATCCCGTGATTTTCTAATTATAGAAATATG
>CACWVH010000013.1 GCA_902764235.1 uncultured Ruminococcus sp. | reverse complement strand
CAAGAGCTATTTTCAGGGATATCAAAGAAATTATGAATACTTATTTGTGAAAACTGTATAGTAAAATTCAAATCGTCTGTTTTGGGACATTCGGGGAAGAATAAAATCCGAAAAATCTCTTTTTTTATCTCAAACCTTATCATTATAGCTTGATATATAGCTTGATCTAAATTTCGGAATAATCATTTAGTTATTTGAAACTGTCTTTTCAGATCAATACAATTTCTATTCCTAAAGCCTTGTATTGGTTTTGCTTTTTCTGTGGATAGTATTCAAGCATATCTTCAGGTTTAGCTTCTTGAATATTTTCTTCAGTATATCCGCATTTAAGTAATGGTAAATTGTTGTAAAGGTCTGCAAAATTATCATATATATGCAGATCAACAACTTTTACAAAGATCTGTCTGTGATCCGACAGGTTTGTAAATACTATTATATCGCCATTATTAATCTTCTGACGTTTCTTGTCAAAAAGTCGTAACTCTATTGTTTTGTTGCCGGAAGCAATCTGTTCAAATGGTTCAGCTGCAAGGCTCATGAAATGTGTCATTGATCCGTTTTCCTCCTAAATATTATTTTCAAACAGATATAAATGTCTCAAAATTTTACTATGTTTTATTATATCTGAAACTTATTTGAATGAATCGACTTTTATCGAACAAAAAGTAACTATGTATTTTATTTTTATGAGCTGCTACGGAATGTGTATGATTACAGCTATGTGTAATGAATTATAACAAAACTTCAACTCATTTTTTATTATTGATATCAGGAACAATATCTGTTAATACCACACGCTGCCGTCTTTCCGGGAACCGATCTCAAAATGATACTTTACAATACCAAGATCAATTTTCGTATAAAATCCAATTCCGGTTATTCTCAGCCTGACCTTCTCCCCATTCCTTTCAAATCTGAATTTTTGTTGATTTACAGCTGTCGGTGCAAGGAGAGCAGCTTCTATCCCTGATTTATACCAATCAGGATCATCGGTTTTATAATCGCTGACGTCTGTTATTGATTTTGATTTATGAGCAGAACCGTTAGTTTTGCCGTATCCGAGAGCAATTACAAGATATAGTTTTTCCCCGGGATCAATAATACCTTTTGCTTTGTTCTTTTTATATGTAAGCGCAACCCAGCAGGAGTTGATCCCGAGTTCCTGTGCTTTTAAAACAATTCGTTCCCCATAATAACCGGCTTCTGTATCTTTTCCTTTCGTTCCGATTATTATCAGATAATTTCTGCAGCCTTTGAACTGTCCATAGCTTGGTTTTTCTGCCTGAAATGCTTCAGGCTCATTTGTTATTAACTGTATATGAAGTCCGCTTTCTTTATTACACTTTTTAATTTCCTGCTGTAAGAGACGGACGGTTTCTGACTCCAGAGGTTTGTCAGTAAAACAACGAACTGAATGTCTAAGTTTAATAATTTCTATCATACTTATTTACTTGTCTCCTATCATTCAGATATCGAATTCAACTAATCCGCTTTCAAGGTGATAAACTGCCCCTATTACCTTCAGACCATGTTCTTCCTCCTTATGTATTTCAAAACTATCCTCGATTATCCGGATACTGTTCCGCACATTAAGACAGCAAGCTTTATATTCATCCGTTTCGTCACTTATAGCTTTTTTGATCTCATCAGTGATATATTTTATATAACCATCCGGGTCATGATTTATAGCGGCGTCGACTGCTCCGCAATGATTGTGTCCCAGCACAACTATCAGTTTGACCCCTAAATGAGAGGCAGCATATTCTACGGAACCAAGCTGATGATCGTCCATAACATTTCCTGCAACACGAATAACAAAAAGCTCTCCTATCCCGGCACTAAAAATACTCTCAGGGATCACTCTTGAATCAGAACAGGCTATTACAATAGCATAGGGCTGCTGACCATTTGCTGATGTTTCTGCTCGTTTGACTGCTGAAATATTACCGGTTCCTGTAATCGAATTCAGATAGAGTTTATTCCCTCCCTTCAGCTTTTCTATTGCTTCGGCAGCACTGAGATTTTCCGATATTTTCATAGTATTTTTCCTCCCTTAAACAGCATCCTCTATAAGGCTCATTTGTTTATTGATATTATCCTCAGTTTCCTGCATAGCTTTGAGAGTTTTTTCCTGAAGTACAGAAAGCTCCCAACCGAGCATTTTGGCTCCTCGTTCAATAACCTCTCTGTTGCACCCGGCAGCGAAACCCTTGCTTTTGTACTTCTTTTTAAGAGATTTTAACTCCATATCTTTCGTACTCTTTGAGGGGCGCATCAAAGCTGCTGCCCAGATAAGACCTGTCAATTCATCGGCAGCGTATAACACCTTTTCCATTTCATGCTCAGGTTTTATTTCTACTGTTATTCCATAACCGTGGGAACATACAGAATGGATAATATCCTCACCTACTCCGGCTTTACGTAAAAGCTCAGGTGCCTTGATACAATGCTGATCAGGATATTTCTCAAAGTCAATATCGTGCAGAAGACCTACGATGCCCCAGTATTCTGAATTTTCTTCATATCCTAGGTCATTTGCATACCATTTCATTACTTCTTCTACTGTAAGTGCATGACGGATATGGAAAATATCCTTGTTGTATTCAGTTAAAAGCTCAAAAGCTTTTTTTCTTGCTATGTAGTTCATATTGTTACCTCATTTCATATTATAAAATTGGTTGACCAAATTACTACTTTTGGTTATTGTTTGTAATTATCCTGAAATGGTGATATACTAAAAGCTGTAAATTGTTTATAAAACTATATCAAATTTGAGCTATTATATTATAAAAAGGCGGATGAGAATGCTAAGATTTCCTATACTTTTCGTTCATGGAATGGGATTTCGTGACAGGAAATTAATTAATTATTGGGGAAGAATTCCGAAAATATTTACTGACGATGGTAACATGGTATTTTATGGAGGTCAGGACAGTAATGGCTCTATTGAGGATAATTCTTATACCCTTAAAGAACGCATAGAGGAAATAATTTCGGAAACGGGAACAGAAAAACTGAACGTGATAGCCCATTCAAAAGGTGGTCTGGATATGCGTTATGCTATATGTCAGCTTGGAATGGCAAAGTATGTTGCTTCACTTACTACCATCAATACACCGCATAACGGTTCCAAAACTATTGATAAGATATTGGCCTTGCCGCAGCTTCCTGTCATGCTCGGATGCAGATGCACAGATTTGTGGATGAGACTTCTCGGCGACAAAAAACCTCATACATACAAGACAATCCAATCTTTTTCTACTGGCTCTGCGCAAAGATTTGAAAAAGAAAACCCTGATGAAAATGATATATATTATCAGAGCTATGCATGCGTAATGAATAGCAGCAGAAGTGATATATTTATGCTTATACCTCATATAGTCGTTTATAATATCGAGGGAGAAAACGACGGATTTCTTACACCTGAGAGCGTAATGCACGGCGATTTCAAAGGCATCGTAAGAAGTAATTCCCGAAGAGGTATTTCTCATTGCGATGAGGTTGATATGCGCCGGCGCCGCTTTACTAAAAAGTCAGGAGAAGGAGTATCTGACATCCTGGATATGTACAGAGAAATATTGCAGACTCTTAAAGATAAGGGACTATAAAATACAAATATACTGTGAATATTAAGAACTGCATGATTTGTAATTGTATTTTATTGCTTTTCAGAATCTTTTTGATCCCAGAATTTTATCATTGTATCAGCGAAGACAAGCTCCTTGCCTGTCCAGCCATAGAGTATATTTGTACGATAGCTGTATTCAGGCACAACCATATTATTATATCCGGCTGTCTGTATACTGAAAACATTGACCTTCGGGTTTACCTTTGAACGATACTCAGCAATCAGCCTTGCAACATCAATATAGGACCAACCGGATGAATTCGTTCCAAAGCTCCTTCGATTATATTCCCGCTGTTCTTCATCCGTTCCATACAGACCACCGTGACCTGCCTGCTGATCGGAATAAATAAAGATATTATCCCAATGCTCTTTTTTATCTATTGCATTACGGAAAAACAGCCAGATCCCGTTTTCTGTAGCTACGCCTACATCATTCCCACGGCTTTCTGTTATTTTACTGCACTGATTCAGAAGCCCGTTTCTTTTGCTGACAGGACTAATTATCAGTTTATCTCCGAATTTACCAATATATCCCTCGTCAGAATTTCTTGCTGAAATAAGAGAACTCAGGTTATCGATTTCAGCAATTGTTACACTGCCATATTCACTATTGAATGTTCCCCATGCACTTCCGGAATTATCTGACAGGCACATTGTTTTTCCGGATAGCTTTGGCATATTTTCACAGGCAATATCCATACATTCTTCGAGTGTATCAAGTATCAAGCCCTTATGATGTACATCCGGGCTTCTATCTATCATTTTAAGAGCTGTAAAATAGCGGAAAGGAAATTGTCTGCCTCTCAGTACACCGTCTTTAAGATTATGCATAACAGTTCTGCAAAGCTCATAATCATCAATTTCTGTAAAAATACCTCTCAGATTACGCAGCAATGCCATATATCCGAGTTTTACAGAATCAAGAATTTCTTTCCATGAAGCTCCTGCTGCACGCTTTGCTTCCCAGGTATTATTACTGTCGTCAACAGCGATTGTCCCGGTCTGCATAAGCTCATCTATTATCTTAGAATGTGCATGACAGATACGTATGGTATCTATCATACCGATACCTGCGTTCTTATACTTATGCAGCTCGTAAAGAGAAGCCGACTGCAGTTTTGATGCCCAGTTTCTTTTCAGAAGGTTAGGTATATTATTTTTACTGCCGTTTTTGAAAAGATAGTATTCAAGCTGTGTGACCGGTTCATCTGCACGCTGCATTACCTTCTTTTGCAGCTGAGAAAACAAACCCGGATTGTTTTCGTTAAACTGCTGCCGTTTTGGATGAATGGCAGCTCTGACCATAATAACCTGCGGATTCAGACGCATGAGGTATTCTTTCCTCAGCGTTACAGCCCACTCGATTGTAGCTTTATAGTCATAATCAAGTGCTTCATCAATTATTTTTTCCATCATTTCTGATGTTTTCATTCCCTCATATTCAGCCGGAATAATAGTGTAAGGAGCAAAAAGCTTCATTACACGATAGATACCGTCTTTGACAGCTGCCGGTGAAAACAATCCGTCTCGATAATACTGCGGTTCTCCGAAAATTGAAGATGCGGTAATCATTTTTAATGTGTCAATTGGATCATATTTATAGGAAATACCGCCCATGAAGTTTTCTATAGTTCTTCTGGTATCTTCTTTTCTTTGAGTTTCAACGATTTTAGAAAATTTACTCATTTTTTATCACCTGCTATTCTTTAAGCAATTTTATTGCCTTCAGGTATTTCTCGTTTCTCTTTAAATCCCAATCAGTAACAATATCTAATCTTGTCAGGTCACTGTTGTGTGCAAGATCGGCAAGCTTTACGATCTTTGCCGCTGGATTTGGTTTTATCATTGCTACATAGTCCATATAAGGAACTGCCGGATCATGAGTCAGCAGTGTGAGAGCATCAATAACTTCATCGCTGAAGCCCTCATTTATGAGATCATCAAATGTAATATCGGTATCCTCCACTACATCGTGCAGAAGGGCAACAATAGTGGTCGTTTCATCCTCCATCTGTTCAGCCAGATGAAACGGATGAAATACATATGGCAGTCCTGTTTTATCCTTTTGCTCCTTATGAGCTTCAAAACATATTTTCAGTGCTTTTTTTGTCATTTCAGTATAAATCATTAATAAAACCTCCTGATAATACAAAACGGATACCGTCCTGAAAGACGATATCCATGAATAATAAAACCGAAAGAATCAGAATGACTATTTATGCTTTTGATAAGTGAATGTATATCTCGCAATTCTTTCAGGTCAATTCCTGATTGAAGCAATTAATATTTCTTATCATCAATTACTATATATAGTCATTTCACCGCTTTGATTCTTTATTAATTAAGGATACCGTGAATAATGAGAACGATTTTTCAGATTTACAATCTCTCATAAAGAATAATGATGTAATCGTTCTCCCGCTACGGTACATCTTAATTATATAATGTCTGTTATTATTCGTCAATAGTTATTACAATATTATTTCTTATAATATTCAATAATATAAATTATTTCTGTAGCGGGGTTAAAGAATAAAAACACAGCTGAGTTAAAAAAACGCATTGAAAAGTATTGTATTACAGATGATGATTTATTATAATAATGTTATTATATATGCTCAATATGATAGAAAGACTAACTATTAAAAGTCAATAGGAAAAAGCAAAAAATTTCAAATAGTTTTCAACAATCAAGATTAGTAAAAATTCGCATGACAAATAGAGCGACCAGCAAGTCGCTCAAAAAGAAATGTTCAAAAGGAAACAGATCAGGGATTATATTCTTCTCCGGTAGTTTGCAAGTGGTAAATCACTCGGACGAGCTTTTTGCAGGCATGAGAGATTGCAACGTTGTAATGCTTACCCTCTTTGCGTTTCTTTTCTAAATAATCGGAAAAGTCAGGAACCCAGTTACAAACAAACTTCGTTGCATTGAAAAGAGCATATCTGAGGTATCGTGACCCTCGTTTCTCCATGTGGGAATGAGTAGAAGTAAGCTGACCGGACTGATATGTAGAAGGTGATAATCCGGCATAGGCAAGTATCTTGTCAGGAGAAGAAAATCTTTCAAAGTCACCGATCTCTGCAAGAATCATTGCCCCCATACGATAGCTGATACCGGGAATGGAAAGAATAGGCGTATCCATTTCATCCATGATCTCCTTGATGCGGATTTCGATTTCATCAATTTCCGAATCAAGCTCCTGTATCAGTTTGACAGTATGCCTTAACTCCAGCTCCTTTGCGGGCATATGAGAGCCGATAGAGGTTCTGGCAGCTTCACGGATAGCCTGAGCTTTATCCTTGCCGTAATGCCCTTTAGAAGCCTCTGAAAGCAGATTGGTAAGCTTGGTCAGATGTGCATTAGCAATCAGTCTGGCGGACGGATATTCCCTGAATAAGGCATAAACAGAAGCAATATGAAGTGTCGGAACAAGCTCTTCAATTTCCGGGAACAAGATGTCTTCAAGTCCACATCAGACATTAACATAGCTGCAATGGTATGAGCGTCTACCTTATCCGTTTTCGTCTTTCTAAGGCTTAGACTTTTTCTGTAAAGATTTGTATGTAACGGATTGATAACGTAGGTCGGCAAACCTTTATCGAGGAGATAGCCCAGAATGTTGTAGCTGTAATGTCCTGTGGCTTCGAGTCCTACTTTTATTTTTTCAGGACTCTCAGATGCGGAACAGATCTTCTCATAAAGGCTGTCAAAACCGGCTCGATTGTTGCGGATAATAAACGGCTTGAAAATGACCTCGCCTTCTGAGTTCATAATAAAGCAATCGTGCTTGTCCTTCGCTACATCAATTCCGACATAAATCATAGCAATACCTCTTTTGAATAATATTCGATACTGTTTAGTCCACGGTGCTCCTTGCGATCGTAACCTTGTGCTAAATAAACCGTCATGCGGTATCTAACTAATCAACAACTGTACAAAGAGCCTGTGGTCAGAGCCTTTCAGAAACCGTCTGGCGGTAGGGTGAATCAACTGATCCACAGTATCTCTAAACAGTATAGCATATTGTCCTTGGAGAGGGACTTTAAACACTACTACTTTATAATACAAGGGTGAGAAAATGCAGTTAAATGATCCATGTGTAAGAACAATTTTAATTTTCCTGAAGGATACATTATCAAAACAGAGTACAGTTAGCTTTAATGAGGTAATGGCTGCACCTCAATGCAAAAAATACTCTGTATCGGATATTGGCAAAGCTCTGGAATTACTTCGCAGATATGGCTTTGTAAATGCAAAATCACGCTTTGGCTGCAGTGAACTGCTGGAATTTACTGCTACTGGTATTACAGATAAAGGATTGGAATTATTCTCCCGATGAGTGATATTGCAGCACAGCAAAACTTACACCAGCGGCACGCAGGCTGAATGTAATATATGTTGACAATAAATTAATCTGTATTTATAATATTAAGAGATTATCTGATATATTTTTTATATTATTCTATAGTGGTAAATACAAAAGGAGAAAAATAAATGCAGGAAAAAACTCTTAAAATAGAGCAAAGTATTACAAAAAAATACCGGAAAACTATATGGAATAAATTTGTTAAGGCTGTCAAAACGTATGAGCTTATTTCTGAAAATGATAGAATTGCTGTATGTATTTCAGGAGGAAAAGACTCGATGCTGTTGGCAAAGCTCATGCAGATGCTTCAAAGATACAGTCAGATGCCGTTTGAATTGGTTTATCTTGTAATGGATCCGGGTTATAATCCTGAAAATCTGAAGAAGATCATGGATAATGCAAGGCTTCTTGAGATACCTGTCACATTATTTGAAACAAATATTTTTGACACTGCTAACAATGCTGAAAAATATCCATGTTATTTATGCGCAAGAATGAGACGTGGACATCTTTACAGCCAGGCAAAAAAGCTCGGCTGCAATAAAATAGCACTGGGACACCATTTTTCAGATGTTATTGAAACAACTGTCATGTCTATGTTTTATGGTGGACAGCTTCAGTGTATGATACCGAAGCTTCATAGTACAAATTTTGAAGGAATGGAGCTTATCAGACCTTTGTATTGTGTGCATGAGGATGATATAATTTCATGGAAAAAATTTAACGATCTTGAATTTTTAAGATGTGCCTGTCGCTTTACTGAAATGCAGGAATACTGTGATAGCGATGAAGTCGGCAAGCGTCTTGAAACAAAACAGTTAATTAAAGAATTGAAAAAGACAAATCCGAATATTGAAAAAAGTATTTTTAACAGTCTTCATATTGTACATATCGACACCTTCCCTGGGTATAAGAAAAAAGGCATAAGACATTCATTTCTTGAAGATTATTATAATGATGACTGAATAACAGGTGAGCTTGAGATGAATAAAAAATATACAGCTGCTGTCATTGGCGGAGGCGCTGCTGGAATGGCAGCGGCAATAGCCTGTTCCGAAAAGCTTGGAAAAGGCAGTACAGTTATTATCGAAAAACAGGCAAGAATTGGCAGAAAGCTTCTGGCAACCGGTAATGGTCGCTGTAATATCGGTAACAACAGACTATCAGAAGCTAATTATCATGGAGATAAAAAAATAATCAGCTCTGTATTATCTTATTATACACTGAATAAAGAAAAAAGATTTCTTGCTGATCTCGGATTGATACTCAGAGCTGATAATGAGGGTCGTTTGTATCCTTATAGCAACCGGGCGAGTACAGTTCTTGATTGTTTCAGATACAGACTTTCTCAGAATGGTGTAATTGAGCTTTGTGATTTTAATACTGTTTCTATAAAAAAGGAAAACGATTTTTTCAGAATATCCTCCGGAGGTGATACAGTTTTTGCAAAATATGTTATTATTTCAACCGGCTCTCCCTCTTCCCCCTCTCTTGGGTCGGATGAAAGCGGATACAGGCTTCTTGAGAGTCTCGGACTGAAAAAAAATACTCTTTTCCCCTCATTATCTCCTGTGATCTGTAAGGAAAAGACCAAATCCTTAAAAGGAGTCCGGGCAAAAGGAAAGGCTTCTGTTGTTGCTGATGAAAAGATCATATCCTCAAGAATCGGAGAAATACAATTTACTGAAAATGGTTTGTCAGGAATATGTATATTCGATTTATCCAGACAAGTAAACGAGTATCTTAAAAAGGGCGTTATAAGCGGATCCATTTATTCTAACGTAAAAATTTCAATTGACCTGATGCCTGAGTATAATGAATCAGATTTAATCGGATACCTCAGGAAATGCAGATCATTTTTTGCACAAAGAGATTCGGTCGAATTCCTTTCTGCGATATTTGATAAAAAGCTTTCTGCATATGTGTGCTCATATTCTGGTATTGATAATAAAAAGTGCAGAAGTATTACTGAAAATGAGATAAAAATAATTGCCTGGTTAGTCAAGAATCTTGAATTCACTCCTGAAAAGATCAGCGGATATAACAATTCTCAGGTGTGTGCAGGTGGATATGACAGCGGTATTGTTTTTCCGGAAACGCTTATGTGCAGGAAAATAAGAAATCTGTTTATCTGCGGCGAGCTTCTTGATGTTGATGGCGACTGCGGAGGATATAATCTTCATTTTGCTATAGGAAGCGGATTATTAGCCGCAAAATCTGTAAAATAACATGGTGATAAAATGATAAGGATAAATAATGTATCACTTCCCCTTGATTATGAGGAAAGTGCACTTTGTAGGTATGCAGCAAAGGAACTCAGAATATCTCCTGATCTGATAATAAGTGCGGAGCTTTTTAAAAGAAGTATTGATGCAAGAAAAAATAATAAAATACATTTTGAGGCTGCAATTGACGTTGTATTGAAAAACTGTCAGGATTCAGTGTTAAGAAAGTGCTCAAAAGCGAGAGCTGTTGAACCATACAGCTATGTTCTCCCCGGATGCAGCAAGTCAGAAAAAAGCCCTGTTATTATCGGGAGCGGCCCATGCGGATTATTTGCAGGACTTATTCTCGCTCAGGCCGGACAATGTCCTGTTATTCTTGAGCGGGGCAAGGATGTTGACAGCAGAACTGCTGATGTAAATATTTTCCGGACATCCGGAAGGCTTAATGAAAGCTCCAACATACAATTCGGCGAAGGCGGAGCAGGAACCTTTTCAGACGGAAAGCTTAATACAGGTATTAAGGATAAACGGATCAGGAAGGTATTGAATGAATTTGTTGCAGCAGGTGCACCTGAAGATATTCTTTATCTTTCAAAGCCTCATATTGGAACTGATAAGTTGAAAATAGCCGTTAAAAACATCAGAAATGAGATCATCAGACTCGGGGGAACAGTAGTTTTTGAAGCAGCTTTTACAGGTTTTGAAAAAAATGATGACAGAATAAAAGCAGTTATCTATGAAAAAAATAACACAAAAAACCGTATTGAAACAGATAATGTTATTCTTGCCATCGGGCACAGTGCCAGAGACACATTTAAAATGCTTCTTGAAAATAACATCATTATGGAACAGAAGGCTTTTGCAATGGGTGTAAGGATCGAGCATCTGCAGGAAAGCATCAACAAACAACAATACGGAGATTATTATTCCCATCCGCGTCTCAAAGCAGCAGATTATAAATTAGCTGTTCATACTTCTGCCGGTCGTGGAGTCTATACATTCTGTATGTGTCCGGGAGGAAGTGTTGTTGCAGCGGCAAGCGAAAACGGCAGACTTGCGATTAACGGTATGAGTGAGTATGCAAGGGACAAGATTAATGCTAATTCAGCTCTTCTTGTCAATATAGGTACAGATGATTTCGGAAGTGAAGATATACTTGCCGGTATTGACCTTCAGAGAAAGCTTGAAGAAAAAGCATTTCGCTCCGGCGGTGAAAACTATCATGCACCGGTTCAAAGAGTAGGAGACTTTCTGAATAATAATAAGACGCATTCATTTGGTTCAGTGATTCCAAGCTATGAACCGGGAATAGAGATGACTGATCTGAACAGTTTTCTGCCTGAATTTATGACATCCGCTTTAAAAGAAGGATTGTTTCTGATGGATAAAAAGCTTAAAGGCTTTTCGGAAAATGACGCAGTGCTGACTGCGGTTGAAAGCAGAAGTTCTTCTCCTGTACGAATCCTTCGGGATGAAACGATGCAGTCATTAAGTATGAAGGGCTTTTATCCTTGCGGTGAAGGTGCCGGATATGCAGGAGGAATAATGTCAGCAGCTGTTGACGGGATAAAGGCTGCCGAGATGATTTTATATAATAATTTGTTATAGTAAAAAATTAAACGCTGTGATCAGAAAGTGATATCACAGCGTTTGTTTTTATTCTGTTTTTTCAGCCATAACGCTTTCTTCAATTGCCTTTCGTATTTCATCTATTCCCTGTCCGTTTTGCGAGGAACATGGAAATAAGCGTATACCCTCAAATTCTGAAAGCTCTGAGGTCAGTGAGTCGATCCTTGCCTGCTGCTGAGATTTTTTCAGTTTATCAAGCTTTGTTAATGCGATAATAAAATTAAATCCGGTAGAATACAGAAACTCGATCATTGCCATATCGTCCTTAGTGGGACTGTGCCTGATATCGCAAATCTGTACTATCAGAGCAATATTTCTCTGCTGTGAAAAATATCCCTCGACAAGCTCAGCCCAGCGATCCTTCTCGCTTTTTGATACTTTGGCATATCCGTATCCTGGAAGATCGGCAAAACGGACATCATTCAGCTTAAAGAAATTAATTGTTGTTGTTTTTCCGGGAGTTGCGCTGACTCTGGCGATTGACTTACGATAGAGTATTTTATTAATAAGTGAAGATTTACCAACATTTGATTTTCCGGAAAAGACAATTTCAGGCATATCTGATTCAGGAATCTGCTTTGATTTTCCATATGAAGCTTCAAATTCTACAATATTAAAATTCATTTATATCCCCCATTCGTCATTAAAGCAAAGCATTATGAAGTACAGTATCAATATTGTCAGCATAGATAAATTCAATGCTGTCTTTAACTGTCTGATCAACTTCATCCAAATCGGATTTATTTTCCTTTGGAATAATTATCTTCTTTATTCCAAGCCTGTAAGCTGCCATTGTTTTTTCTTTAAGTCCGCCTATGGGTAGAACATTTCCTCTGATCGTGATTTCTCCTGTCATTGCAAGATCATGTCTGACAGGCTTGCCTGTAAGAGCAGAGGTGATTGCGGTTGCCATCGTGATGCCGGCAGACGGACCGTCCTTTGGAACAGCACCTTCGGGAACATGAATGTGGATATCCTTGTTTTTATAAAACTCCGGATCAATATTCAGCTTTTCAGACATTGATCTTACACAGGTGAAGGCAGCATGAGCAGATTCTTTCATAACATCACCAAGTGAACCGGTAAGCTCGATTTTACCGCTGCCGTTCATTACTGCTACTTCTACCGGCAAGGTTTCTCCACCCACAGATGTCCATGCAAGCCCAGTAGCAAGACCGATCTCGTTTTTCTTATTCAGAGTATCCTGTTTATACTTTCTGCTGCCAAGATATTCCTCAAGGTTGTCATTACAGATATGTATAGATCTGGTTTGTTCACTGAGTATTTTAACCGCTGTCTTATTCATAAGCTTTGATATGAATCTCTCAAGGTTTCTGACCCCGGCTTCTCTTGTATAGCTGTCAATTATATCATAGATCGCTTCGTCAGTAATTTTAAAGTTTCTTGCTGTAAGACCGTGTGCCTTGAGCTGCTTTGATATAAGATGTCTTTTTGCAATCTGGAATTTTTCTTCTCTGGTGTAACTGTCAATATGTATTATATCCATACGGTCAAGCAAAGGCGCAGGGATAGCAGTATAGTCATTTGCTGTGGTTATAAACAAAACCTTGCTCAGATCAAATGGCATATCTATATAATGGTCAAAAAAAGTTGTATTCTGCTCCCCATCAAGGACCTCAAGCAGTGCAGAAGTAGGATCGCCGTGATAATCGTTTCCAAGCTTATCAAGTTCATCAAGGAGAATAAGAGGATTAGCAGATCCGGACTGATTTACTGCGTACATTATCCTTCCCATCATTGCACCTATATAAGTTCTTCTATGTCCCCTGATCTCTGCTTCATCATGAATTCCGCCTAAAGCGATACGCTGATAATTTCTTCCGATTGCATCCGCAACGGAATGTGCGATAGATGTTTTTCCTACACCGGGAGGTCCTGCGAGACAGATGATCTGCCCCTTTACGTCAGGGTTCAGTTTACGAACAGCAAGTGCCTCAATAATGTTTTCTTTTACTTTATTCAGACCATAGTGCTGCTTATCAAGCTTAACAGATATACGTTTGATATCAAGCTTTTCCTTGGTATATATTCCCCACGGAAGTTCGATACAGGTGTCAAGATAGCTTCTTACTACATTCGCTTCAGCAGATCCGGGCATCATTTTTTCCAGCTTGGTGACTTCCTTAAGGAGTTTTTTCTTGTTTTCATCATTTGTTTTAAGAGCTTTGATCTTATCTCTGTATTCGTCGGTTTCGACTGAGATATCATCAGTTTCCCCGAGCTCGTCTTTTATTGCCCGGAGTCTTTCCTTAAGGTAATACTCCTTTTGATTAAGATCCATATTCTCCTTGGTTTTTTCGTTTATGTTATTCTCAATTTCAAGAATGCGGATCTCATGAATAATAAGATCATATGCTTTGGTAAGCCTTTCTTCCTCGTTGAGAAGCTCAAGAATCTGTTGTTTGTTTTTAAAATCACGAATAAAGTTATCACCGACAAAATCAGCTAATCTTCCCGGAACATCAATATCAACTGCTCTGAGAGGTATATCCTGAGGTATTCTGGAATTATTCAGAGCATAATCCTGAATAGCATCCTTTACCATATTGGTCAGAGCTTCGATCTTCATATCATTTTCCGAAGGAATATCGTTCAGTTCTACAATGTCTGCTTTCATATAATCAGACGAATAATCCTGAGCTATTACCTTTGCTCTTGAAATACCTCTTATTACAACCCTAAGATAATTCTCTGTAAGTCTTGCTATCTGCATGATCTGAGAGTATACACCAACCTGGTATAGGTCATTCAGATCCGGATCGTCCTTTGTAGGATCTTTCTGAGATGTAATGAATACATGCTGGCTGTTTTTCATAGAATCAGTAAGAGCAAGAACTGATTCGTCTCTTGCTACATCAAAATGTAGAATCGAGCCCGGATATATAACAAGTCCTCTTAACGGGAGAACAGGTATACCGTAATATATTTCATTTTCAGTATCCATATTTTCCTCCTTTTCATTTCAACAATCAGCATATTATAAAATAGCGTTTTTCATGCTGAAAGTAATATTATTAAGTCCAGCAGTTATTCTATTCACTATTTTACAATCAGCTGATTTCAACCATACAGATGTTATCCGTATGGACTCTTTCCTTTTACATAAATAAAGTAAGCTGGCTGCTTTCAGGCAGATTTTTAAATGTACCCATATTTCTCAGCAGATCAATAATTGAATTAGAGACCTTTGCTCTCTGCTGAAAATCTTCGATGGAGATAAACTCTCCTCCCTCTCTTGCATTTGCAAGTGCAACAGCGGCTGACTCACCGACGCCGGAAAGTGATGAGAATGGCAATCTTATCTTATCACCTTCAACAAGAAATTTCTTTGCATCTGATTTATATATATCGATCGGAAGAACACCGATATTTCTTGCAAGCATTTCATTTATTATCTGCAAGGTTGCATAGGTTGACTCGTCCTTAGCAGTTGCTTCTTTATTCTGCATTTTTGTATTTATTTCGCTCATTTTATTTCTGACAGCCTCCCTGCCCTTGCAGACAAGAGCGCCGTCAAAATCTTCACTTCGCACTGTGAAATAAGCAGCATAATATTCCTTTGGTCTGTGAACCTTATACCATCCAAGGCGAAGAGTCGCAATCATGTATGCTGCAGCATGTGCTTTAGGGAACATATATTTGATTTTCATACATGAATCTATATACCAATCCGGAACATTATGTTCCTTCATAGCTTTTATATGATCTTCTGTAAGGAGCTTTGTTGCATTGCCCTTACGGACAATTTCCATGATTTTAAATGCCATATCAGGTTCAAGTCCCTTATGCATCAGATAGACCATGATATTATCTCTTGTACCGATAACTTCTGATATGGTACAGATTTTTTTCTCAATAAGCTCATTAGCATTACCTATCCATACATCAGTTCCATGCGACAGACCGGATACCTGAAGCAGGTCAGCGAATGTTTTGGGCTGGGTTTCTATAAGCATATTACGTACAAATTTAGTTCCGACTTCAGGAAGTGAGAAGGTTCCTGTCTGAGAATCTATATCCTCCGGAGTCAGACCAAGTGCCTTTGGAGATGTAAATAATGACATAACATCCGGGTCGCTCATAGAGATATTCATTACATCAATGCCGGTATACTCTTCAAGATAATGGTAGATAGTAGGAACATCGTGTCCAAGCTCATCAAGCTTACATACTGTGTCATGTATAGAATGGAAATCAAAATGAGTTGTGATAATATCAGTTTTCTGATCATTAGCAGGACGCTGTATCGGGCAGAATTCATATATGTCATTCATTCTCGGAACAACGACCATTCCGGCAGGATGCTGTCCGGTTGTTCTTCTTACACCAGTACATCCTGCTGCAAGTCTTTGTTCCTCAGCCTTACTGATCTGTTTTCCGGTTACTTCTGAATATTTTCTGACATAACCTATGGCAGTTTTTTCTGCTACTGTAGCTATGGTCCCGGCTTTGAATACGTTTTCTTTTCCGAATAATTCCTCTGTATATCTGTGCGATCTTGTCTGGAATTCTCCGGCGAAGTTCAGATCTATATCCGGAGTTTTATCCCCCTTGAATCCCAGAAAGGTTTCAAATGGGATATCGTGACCGTCACGCAGATATTGTGTTCCGCAGTTCGGACATTTTTTCTCAGGAAGATCAAATCCTGAGCCGACACTGCCGTCATCAAAAAATTCGCTGTTCTGACATTTTGGACAAACATAATGCGGACAGAGAGGATTTACCTCCGAAATTCCTGACATTGTCGCAACAAATGAGGAACCTACTGAACCACGGGAGCCAACGAGATATTTATTTTTGTTTGAATTCGCAACCAGCTTCTGAGCTGTCATATAAAGCACGGAAAATCCGTTTTTGATAATTGAATTCAGTTCTTTGTCAATTCTCGCCTGAACAATTTCAGGAAGCGGATCGCCATACATATCCTTTGCACGCTGAAGTGTAATACTTGTAAGATCTTCCTCAGCGCCGGGAATAAACGGAGGGAAATTACCCTTTGGAACAGCTCTGAGTTTTTCTATCATATCAGCAATTTTATTTGTGTTTTCAACAACGACTTCATATGCTTTTTCCTTGCCAAGATAATCAAATTCTCTTAGCATTTCTTCTGTATTTCTGAAATAAAGAGGTGCCTGTTCCTCAGCGTCAGAAAAACCAAGTGAAGTCATTAGTATTTTTCTGTATTCACTTTGATGAGGATCCATAAAATGAACGTCACAGGTTGCAACAACCGGAATATTAAGCTCTTCTCCGAGCCTGATAACAGTTCTGTTGAATTCTCTGAGGTCTTCTTCAGAGTTTACAGTACCATTTCTCAGCATATACATATTATTACCAATAGGCTGTATTTCAAGGTAATCATAAAAGGATGCGATTTGTTTCAGCTCTTCCCAGTTCTTACCCTCAACAATAGCTCTGAACAGCTCTCCGGCTTCACATGCAGAGCCGATTATCAGACCGCTTCTGTGTTTTTCAAGCTCAGAACGTGGTATAAGGGGTTTTTTATAGAAATAGTTAATATGTGCTTTTGATATAAGCTTATACAGATTTTTCATTCCAAGCTGATTTTTGACAAGAATGATCTGATGGAAGGATTTAAAGGATTTGAAATCAGGCTTTGGAATGGTTTTATTGATCTGTGATATTGTTTTTACAGAAAATTCCTCAGAAAGCTTGTTAAGCATAATAAGAAAAATTTTTGCAAGCATAAGTGCATCATCATATGCTCTGTGATGATTAAATGTGCCAAGCTTGAGGTATTTTGCTATCGAATCAAGCTTATGTTTGTTTAACTGCGGATAAATACATCTTGAGATAGATAGGGTATCTATATGAGTCAGCGTATAATTAAGTCTGTTTCTTTCTGCCGCTGTTTTTATAAAGGAAGTATCAAATGTAGCATTATGTGCAACAACAACGGCATTTTCTCCGCAGAAATCCAGAAATGACATAACTGCCTCTTTCTCATCAGGAGCATCAGCAACCATTTCGTCTGTTATACCGGTAAGCTCTGTTATTTTTGCACTAATATGCTTTCCAGGGTTAACAAATGTAGAAAATTTATCCTTTATCTCTCCGTTTGATACTCTGAAAGCGCCAATCTCAGTAATTCTTTCTCTTGATGGATTAAGACCAGTTGTTTCTATGTCAAAGACGATAAATTCCCCGTTAAGAGGAATATCAGTATCACCGACGACAGCAGCTGATGCTCTGTCATTGATGAAATATGCTTCAACTCCGTATATTACTTTGAAATTTCCGCCCTTTCTCGCAATAGCATCGCAGGCATTCATAGCATCCGGATAAGCCTGAGCAACACCATGGTCAGTTATTGCAATTGCTGGCATTCCCCATTCGTATGCTCTGTTCACAAGGTCTCCTGCACTGCTTACAGCGTCCATTGCAGACATATTTGTATGCAGATGAAGCTCAACTCTTTTTTTCTCTGCTTTATCCACTATTTTAGGAACAGCGACGACGCTGATCGCTCTTGTCATTACGTTCACATCTCGGTCAAAGCTGTCATATTGTGCATCTCCTCTTGCAAGGATCGACATACCTTTTTTCAGTTCAAGTATGGGTGCACATCTTTCATTTGTATCAATTATTTTCAGATTAGCTGAACCACGGAAATCTGTTATGCTTATAGTTATTATTTTCTTTTTATTATCCTTGGTATCCTTTGATTCCAGTCCAAAGACCTGACCCCAGATAATAACCTTTCCTGAATTCTGGTTTAAAAGATTTAATGGCAGTACATCACCATGTATCGGAGCGCCGTATATCGGATTAGCACTCTCAGGAATATAAGAAGGAATAAGATGCTCCTTATCTCTGAATTCAATTTCAGATGAAGAAGCAGGAGCAACTGTTTTTACTGTCTTTTTTTCATACTCAGCCTTTCTTGTATTTGCGGTATTCATCATACTTTCATACTGTTCCATTTGGGATATCTGAGCCTGACGAATAACCTTTTCTTCAGTTATTCTTTGTTTCTCAATATATGCATCGCTATCGCTGTCAATCTTTGTAATACCTTTGAATCTTACATCAAAGCTGAGTCCGAATTCAGTTTTGATCAATTCTGACAGATTTTTGTCAAATTTCTGATTAATCAGAAAATCCATACCTCCATGCTTCAGATCAATAACAATGCTTTTATCTTCGATCTCAGCAGAGGAATCATTTAAAGTGCCGTTGAGAGAGGCATTTCTTCTTTTCAATTCAAATACCATCTGCATATAATAATCGGTATTGAATAATGAACTCTCATAGTGCGGAGTGAAAAAGCAGTTATACAACGCAAGAACGCTTTCACGAATAAGTTTTTCGGCAAGAAAAATATCTTCTCTGTTTATTAATTCACTGCAATCGGCATATATATGCATGGTTCTGTTTTCGGAGCTAATTGATGTTTTTGTAATAATACTGTTATTTACAGAATCAGGGAGTTTTTTTGTATCTATGTATTTTTCAAATAGTCCGGCAAATGTTTTCAATCCTTCTCTCCCCCTTTTTATGAATTCTGTTTATTAGTACAGAAAGTTGATATACCCGTAAATCCGGATATATCAACATCCTTTACATACCTTCTATTTCTTTCAGAAGCTCAGACAAAAGCTGATCTTCCGGGACTTTTTTTATTATTTCACCCTTTTTGAAAATCAGACCGACCCCGTCGCCGCCTGCTATTCCGATATCTGCTTCTCTGGCTTCACCGGGGCCGTTAACAATACATCCCATAATCGCAACAGTGATATTCTTTTTACAATTCTTTAGCATTTCCTCGGCTTTATTTGCAAGCTCTATAAGGTTAATTCTTGTTCTTCCGCAAGTGGGACATGAGATAAAGCGAACACCGGAATTATTAAGCCCCAGAGCTTTAAGAATATCTTTTGCTGCATATACTTCCTTTACAGGACTATCAGTCAGAGAAACTCTGATGGTGTCACCGATCCCTCTTAATAACAGAGAACCTATCCCAATAGAAGATTTTATTATGCCCATACGCTCTGTTCCGGCTTCTGTTACGCCGAGATGAAGAGGATAATCTGTTTGTTCGGCAGCCAGCTCATATGCCTGAACCATGAAATCTACATTAGATGATTTCATAGATAATACTATATTATCAAAGTCGAACTTTTCAAGCAGCGAAGCATGGAATAATGCACTGTCGCATAATGCCTGAGGTGTCGGTTTGCCATATTTTTCAAGAATATGCTTTTCAAGTGAACCGGAATTAACTCCGATACGGATCGGTATATTTCTTTTACGGCATTCGTCTGCAACTTTTTTAACCCGGTCGTCAGAGCCTATATTGCCCGGATTAATTCTTATTTTATCAATTCCGGCAGCCGCAGCTTCCAGAGCAAGCCTGTAATCAAAATGAATATCAGCGACCAGAGGGACTGCTACTTCTTTTTTAATTGCAGGGATAAGCTGAATAGCATTCATATCGGGAATTGCAAGCCGGATTATATCACAGCCGGCTTTTTCAAGCTCAACAGCTTGCCTGACACTTTCCTCAGTTTTTGTTGAGGGAATATTAAGCATGGATTGAACAGTAATTTCAGAGTCCGAACCAATACTTATATTTCCAAGTCTGACAGATTTTGTCTTTCTTCTTTGCATTTGTTATTCATCTCACTAACATAATTTTTAAAAATTATCATACGAAAAATTGAATAATATCCTTGATAGTGATTATCAGCATAAATACCATAAGTAAAATCATTCCGCCTGCATGAATATATGCTTCGTATTTTCTGTTAACAGGTCGTCTTATTATTGCTTCGATCAGGAGAAATACAAATCTTCCTCCGTCAAGAGCCGGAAGCGGCAGAAGATTGACAATACCAAGATTGATAGTTATGATTGTCATTACATTTACCAATGATAATAATCCATCAAGAAAGCTTGTTTTCAAGCCCTCGGCAGCAACCTGAGAAACCGCTGATGTCATTCCTACCGGACCGGATATTTCATTTAAACCAAATTGACCGGTTACAAGTCCGGCAAGACTTGACCATACCATCTGTAGAGTTGAAACTGTCGTTGAACCGGTTTGTTTTAACAGATTTACAAAGTTATTTTCTATTGCATGAATCTTGAAATCTATCTGAATAATATCTTTTTTTTCGCCATTAATTTCCTTTTTTACAGTCGGAAATTTAACATGCTCAAGTGTTTTGTATTCACCGTTTCTTTCCACGGTAATTGTGAAATCATTTGATTTAGCTGTCTGAAGGGCAAAGCTCATATCTAAGGTCGTAAAAATGTGATATCCGTTGATTGAAACAAATCTGTCCTCAACCTTCAGGCTCTGAGAGGTTTTGGAATTATCAGTGAATTGAGCAATCTGTGTTGAGCCAAAATATTGATTTGGGGCAAGTACGATCATAGTCATGATAAGACCGAGAATAATATTCATAATTGCCCCTGCAAGAACAATAATCATTCTTTTCCATACAGGCTTATTTATAAAAGCTCTTTCGTCATCAGTTTCGGTTTCACTGTCCTCACCTTCCATGGAGCAGAAGCCCCCGATAGGAAACAGTCTGAGTGAATACACAGTTTCTCCTTTTTGAAATGAGAAAATCTTTGGTCCCATACCAAGCGCAAATTCATTAACCTTGACGCCTGAAAGCTTTGCTGCTATACAGTGTCCACCTTCATGTACAAAAATAATAAGCTCAAATATAAGTATGCCTATTATTATCAGTAATACAGCTTCTATTGTAATCATCTCCAGAAATATATAATTGATTTTTCTATAATGTAAAAGATAAAGTCATGAAAAAACGCAGTATTGAGATCAATAGTTATTATGACCGTATTTTTCTTTGACTTTAATACGTGTTTTCCTGTCGGTATCCAGAATGTCTTCAAGGGTAAGGTTTTCAGAATTATCAGTAAAACCGCTGACAGCATCCTCAACAATATCCGGCATATCAAGAAAACGTATCTGTTCTCTTAAAAACATCTCGACTGCTGCTTCATTTGCAGCATTTGCAACAGTAGGATATAATCCTCCCATGCGCAGAGCCTTTCGGCATAAGGAAAGACATCTGAATGTTTCATAATCCGGCTTATAAAAGCTCAGGTTTGCGATATCGGTCAGATCAAGCTCCTTGGTGGGTGATTCATATCTGTTAGGATAAGTGAGTGCATATTGGATCGGTATTCTCATATCAGGAACACCAAGCTGAGCGATAACAGCATTATCCTTAAGCTGAATCATTGAATGGATAATACTTTCACGATGAATAAGTACGTCAATATCCTCATCTTTACAATTAAACAGCCATGAAGCTTCAATAACTTCAAGTCCTTTATTCATCATTGTAGCAGAGTCAATTGTTATTTTTGCACCCATTTCCCAGTTAGGATGTGATAAAGCTGCTTTTACTGTTACATTCTCAAGCTCGTCCCTTCTTTTTCCAAAGAAAGAGCCGCCGGAAGCAGTAAGAATTATTTTTTTAAGTGAGTCCTTTGGACATCCCTGAAGACACTGGAATATTGCAGAATGTTCACTATCAACCGGATACAGCTTGACTCCATAGCTGCTGACAGCCTTCATAACCAGAGCACCGCCTGCAACAAGTGTTTCTTTATTTGCGAGGGCAATGTTTTTCCCGGCTTTTATAGCTTGAATTGTAGGGACAAGACCGGCTACACCAACTATTGAATTAACAACGGTATCACATTCCGCTTCCACAGCGGCATTACATATACCTTCTTCACCACAGAATACTTCTATATCTGTATCTCTGAGTGCTATTTTGAGCTGAGCTGCGGCTCCGAGATCCAGAACTGCAACCATTTTTGGATGAAATTCTCTTGCTTGTTTTTCAAGAAGCTCAATGTTTGAATTTGCTGTCAAAGCGGTTACCTGAAGACCATGCATTCTTGCAACATCAAGTGTTTGTGTGCCGATTGATCCGGTTGAACCCAATACAGTAATTTTTGAAGCCATAAGCTCTCACTCCTTTTAATACTAATATTGTAATAAATAATCTTTGATAAATGGATAATATACTATTATTATCAATGATTATATTTTTTTAGGACAGCTCCGGGATGCCTTGGAACATTTTACTATTTGATTATAAACGGAAGATATCCGGAAATTATATAAAGAAACGGTGCATATATAATTACACTGTCAAATCTGTCAAGTATTCCTCCATGCCCGGGAATAATATCTCCGTAGTCTTTGACTGAAAAGGATCTTTTAATAACGGAAAAGCTCAGATCACCGATTATGGATAACAATGATCCGATAAGTGTTATTATCAGAAGATTTATATAGTTAATATTCAGATCAGAATAAATCAGCTTTTCAAAAATAAGGACGATCAGGCAGGATGAGATAGTACATACAATGACACCACCTATTGCTCCTTCAATTGTTTTTTTAGGACTGATTTTTGGACAAAGCTTATGCTTTCCGAATAAAACGCCTACAAAATATGCTCCGGCATCTGCAAGCCACGGTGAAGCCATAGACAATACCAGAAACATAGTTGAATGACCGGGATCAATCTGTTTGAGATTAACAATAGATGTCAATGCTATTGTAATTATCAGTGTCATACTAAATGTGTAGGAAAAGTCTTTAAATGATATTTTTTCATGAAAAAATACAATAGCAGAAAGCATTATTATTGTATACACAGAGCAAATTATTTCAGCAACATTGAATCCTGTCAGCATCGGATATACTATTGAGAATGCTATACTTGGAAAACTGATCTGAAAAAACTTAAGTGATCCCACAGCTTTGCAGAATTCAAATATTGAACAGGCACATATCAGGGAAATAAATATATCTATTGAAATCGGAAAAAACAGGCTGAGAATTACAATAGAACCTATTACTCCGATAACCATAAACGCTGATAAAATACGTTCTTTCATTCACACACCTCCGAAACGTCTGTTTCTTTGGTTGAATTCAATAATTGCTTTGTCAAATTCCTTTTCGTTAAAATCAGGCCAGAGTGTCTCAGTTGAATAGAATTCAGAATATGCAGACTGGTAAAGAAGAAAGTTGCTGAGTCTGAATTCTCCGCCGGTTCTTATGATGAGATCGGGATCAGGTAATCCGGCAGTATACAAATGTGATTCAAAATCATTTAACGTGATATTTTCGGGGTTCAGCCTATTATTTCGGACATCTTCAGCAATTGCTTTGATACTGCGAAGGATCTCGTCTCTTGAGCCGTAATTCATTGCAATATTGAGCAGCATTCCTTTTCTGTCCTTTGCTACTTCTTCAGATTCATCAATAAGCTTTCTGAGATTTTTATCAAAGCCATTTTTATCTCCGATGAATACAACTTTGATATCGTCCTCGCGAAAATCAGTCAGAGAGTCTACAAGATATTGTTTAAACAGACTCATAAGTGCAGATACTTCTTCCAGCGGACGTTTCCAGTTTTCAGTCGAAAACGCATACAAGGTAAGAATTTTTACACCTGTTTTACTGATATATCTTGTAATTTTCCTGAAATTCTGAGCGCCGAATTTATGACCGACAGATCTTGGAAGGGCTCTCTTTTTTGCCCATCTGCCGTTTCCATCCATAATAATACCAACGTGTTCCGGAATTATAAGACCGGAATTGTTATCAATCATTTTATTTCACCTCTATAATTGAAATCTGACAATAAATACATAATACTTACTCTTAGATTTCAATTAAAATATATATTAAAAACAAAAGGAGCATGGGCCTCAATACCTTAAAATAACCCGGCAAGAATATTTCTCCTGCCGAGTTATTCTTTTATTGGCAATGCTATGTATCAGATCTCCATAATCTGCTTCTGCTTTTTTTCAGTCATGCTATCAATTGTTTTTATATGGCTGTCTGTTTTATCCTGTATTTTCTTTTCACCATGTTTTTGATCATCTTCTGTGATCTCACCATTCTTCTTCATAGCTTTGAGCTTATCCATAGCTTCTCTTCTAATAGATCTTACAGCTACCTTGGCTTCCTCACCCATCTTGGATATCTCTTTAACTATTTCTTTACGGCGCTCCTCGGTAAGCGGCGGAAAAATCATTCTTATAACTGTTCCGTCGTTCTGAGGATTAATGCCGATATCTGAAACCTGAATTGCTTTTTCAATTGCTTTAAGAAGAGTTTTATCCCAAGGCTGTATCGTGAGAGTTCTTGCTTCAGTTACTGATACAGAAGCAAGCTGGTTTACCGGTGTCGGAGAACCGTAATAATCGACTTTAACCTTATCAAGTACAGAAGGATTTGCTCTGCCTGCTCTGACCTCTGAAAATTCAGTTTCAAGATGTCCGACTGATTTTGTCATTTTTTCATCAGCTTTTTTGATTACAGTATTCATAATTATAAACCTCCGATTATTATTCTACGATCGTTCCTACGTTTTCACCGCAAACAGCAGAAACGATATTATCAGGATTATCAAGGCTGAAAACGATTATAGGAATATTATTATCCTTGCATATTGCAGCGGCAGTACTGTCCATTACGGCAAGATCCTTATTTAGAACATCATGGAAAGAAATTCTGTCAAATTTCTTTGCATCCGGATTTTTCTTGGGATCACTGTCATAAACGCCGTCTACCATTGTTGCTTTAAGGATGATATCTGCTTCAATTTCAGCAGCTCTGAGAGAAGCAGCCGTATCTGTTGAAAAGAACGGATTGCCTGTGCCGCAACCAAATACAAGTATTCTTCCTTTTTCAAGGTGTCTGATTGCTCTGTTTCTTATATAAGGCTCAGCTACCTGCTGCATTGAAATAGCTGTCTGCACTCTTACTTCGAGATCGAGCTGTTCAAGTGCATCGCACACACCAAGAGCATTGATTACTGTTGCAAGCATACCCATATGATCAGCTCTGGTTCTGTCCATTTTACCGCTTGAACGTCCTCTCCAGAAGTTGCCACCACCAACAACAATTGCAACTTCTACACCCATATCATTCAGTTTCTTGATCGGCTGACAGAACTTAAGAACAGTATCAAAGTCGATACCATGTTTTTCTTCTCCGGCAAGTGATTCTCCGCTGAGTTTTAACAGTACCCTTCTATATTTCGGCTCCATAATTAACCCACTCTCCTGTTTATTAAGTATCATTTATATATATATTTTACTATAACCGGCAGTTAAAGTAAAGTATAAAATGTTAATTTTTTGTATGATTCTTACATAAATAATAATTATTTTTATAGAAATGCATATATGCATAAAAGAATTATTAAGAAATTACTTATCAAAACTTCAATCAAGAAACAGACTCCCTTTCCTCTGTTGATTTAATAGAAGGTATTTTATATGATAAGTTTTTTAAAATGGACTGCTTCAAACTTTTTTGTTTAAAGCAGTCCGGATATAAGATCAAAATAATATTATAATTAAGAAAAACAGCAGTATGAAAAATTACTTTTTATCTGTGGCTGTATTTTTTGCCGTACTATCAGTTTTGGATAATTCAGCTGATTTTGTTTTGGTCTTGGCTGTTGTCTTTTTTTCCTCAGCTTTTATTTTAGTTTCAGCTTTCGGTTTTTTCTCAGCCTTTGTTTTGGTTTCAGCTTTCGGCTTATCCTCGGCTTTTGTCTTTGTTTCAGCTGTTTTTTTAGCAGTTACAGCTTCAGCATTTTTCTTTTCATCAGAAACTATTTTCTCTGATGCTTTTTTTGGTTCTTTTATTTTTACCGAAGCTATATCGTCAGCAGATTCGCTTTCCTTGACATTTTTGTTCAGCTTGGGTTCTTCTTTAGTTTCAGATTTTTTAGCTGTCCTCTTTTTTACAGCAGTTTTTTTATATGTCTCAAGTCCCTCACACGTTTCAAGGAAGGGGAGTATTTTCTTATAAATCTTTTCGACTCCACCCTTGCTGTCGCTCTCTATATTAAGCGGCATGATAGGGTCATGGACACTGAGTCTTAATAAGAACCATCCGTTTCCGTTGGTTTTATTGAAAGATACCCTGATTCCTTCGTTGTTATCATCGGCGATATTGAAGGTCTTATCTTTTTTTGCATATTCAAAAAGGTCTTTTATTACCTTTTCGCCGCATTTTTTAAAGTCTTTTGCTGTAATTTTAATACGGATTTCCTTGCTTTCAACAGGCTCTTCAAGATTTTCGATAATAGAATCAAGCTTTTTGCCCTCTTTTCTGAGTTGAGCCATTTTAATAATTATTTTTGTTACAAGATATGCACCATCATCGAGGAAATAGTTTTCCCTCATTGCAGCATGACCGGAGGTTTCTATTGCCAGAGGACAATCTATACCCTTTTCATTTTGAGATACTGCTTCGTTTATTACATTCTTATAACCTCTCTTGAATCTGAGATGTTTTCCACCGAGATCTTCTTCGATAAATTTCTTTAAACCGCTCGATGTAATTGAATCTGTTACGATGAGTCCACCCTTACTGCCTTCAAGTGCAATTGCTGAAGCAAGAGCTACAAGACGATTTCTGTTGATTTCCTTACCGTTTGCATCGACAGCTCCTCCTCTGTCAACGTCTGTATCAAAAATCACTCCGAGATCTGCTCCGCATCCGACAACAGCTTTACAAATAGATGCCATTGCAGTTTCATCCTCCGGATTCGGGATATGATTCGGGAACATACCATCAGGCTCAAGGAACTGACTTCCTCTGACATCAGCACCAAGAGCTTCAAGAACATCTGCTGCATAGAAACCGCCTACACCGTTTCCAGCATCAACAACAATTTTAAAGCCCTTGAGCGGATGATGATAATCTTCATCAGAATTAACTTCTTTTTTGATCATTTCACGAAGATTAAATGCATATCTTGACATATAATCACTTTCAATATATTTGCCGCTCTTTGATTTCTCGGGAGTTATGCCTTTTTGAGCGTTTTCGAGGATGGTCTCAATATCAGAGCCTTCAAGACCGCCTTCGCGTGTGAAAAACTTCAGACCGTTTCTGTAATAAGGATGATGGCTTGCTGTAATTTGAACAGCACCATCACACTGCATGTCTACTGTTGTCATAAACATAGCAGGGGTTGATGCGAGGTCACAATCTATTACTTCAATACCAGCATTAAGCATTGCTTCCACTGCAAGACCGAGAATATGTTTTCCGGAAATTCTTGAATCCCTGCCGACAGATACCTTCAGGGTATCACAGGGAACTCCTTTTTTCTCAGAAAGCCATATTATGTAGCCATTTACCATAGCAGTTACCGTATCATCAGTAAGATCGGTTTTGAAGCCCTCAGCGTCAACCGCGATTCCTCTGATATCGGTTCCACTTTTAAAATGCTTCCATTTTTCGTTTAACATAATCATTCTCCTCTTCATAATTTTATAATATATTTGATAATCAGCAAGATTTATTTTATCTCGCTTTTAAAAGAATACTTATCATTTGTTTTTTTCATTTCAATATCAAACAAAGCCATTCCGTTGTATTCTTGTTTAAGGTTTAATTTTTTGTTGTCGGCTGAATAATCAAATGTTGTTTCACTGTCATTATTGCCAAGCTGTATGTATTTGAGAGTCAGTTTACCATTATCAACAGAATATGCTCCGTAAACCTCCATCTCATATGCAAGCTGCTCAAATGTTCCGTCTTTATTGAATGTAAGTGTGTATGGATATGCATCATCATCTCTTTTCAGGAGCCATGATCCAAGAAGCTTATTATCCGGCTTGAAGTTCTTTTCTTTTTTTACATCGTATTTTTCAGTTGAGGGGTTCAGACTCCATACGTAATATACCGTTTTGTCTGTTTCTATAAATTCATTATTTTTTTTATGCTTCTCTACTTCTTCTTTATCTGAATTTTCGTTATCCGGCTCAAGGAACATACCTGACAGATCAGTAAGTTTTAAAGTGCGTCCTGTGATCAGATTTCCAGTAAAATAATAATTGAATTTAAAGACGAAAGGATTTCCGTTGAGATTCATGCTTATAGTCATCAGTGGGTTGCCGCTGTCATCTCTGAGGGGTTCACCGTTTTCATCTTTAATTGACAGTCTTCCGATATAAACAGTTCCGCCTGACTGAAGACGTGCAGAGGTATCGTCAAAGCTCAGATTGAAAAATAAGTCTTTATTTCCATCAGTTCCCTTTATCTTCAGCCCCCACGTACCATTGATATCTGAATTAAAAAAACACAGTATAGAACTGAAACCTAAAATTGCTGCTAAAAAAATACAAGCCGCTATATATAAGGGACCATGATATTTTTTTGATCTGCTTTTTTTCTCAGGAGCAGCAGTGTTTAATAAATTGTTATCAGTGCTTACGGGATCGTTTTCAGCTTCAGAAATGGTTTCATCATTTTCTGTATTATCTGAAGATAATGAATCATTTATTATTTCTTCATCGGACATATAGTTTACCTCCGTTTCTATATACTATTTTATTTTAACTTAATTTTTTATCTATTACAAGTAAAATAGGAAATTAATTTAAAAAATTTATAAAGAATAATGAAATGAAGTTATTTTACACAAAAAAATACCGAAATAAAGAAAATATCTCGTCATTAAACGGTGTCAAATTTATTATTGTTTTAAAAGTAATTGTTGAAAGACAAAGGAAAATATGTTATTATAAATATGTAAAAATAGCTGTTTAAGATAAACTATTTCAGGAGGTATTTTTTATGGATATCACAACTGCTTATGATTTATGGCTTGAAAACGCATCGGATGATGCAGATCTTATAAATGAGCTGAATTCGATAAGAGAAGATCAAAAGGAAATCTACGAAAGATTTTATACAGAGCTGAAGTTTGGTACTGCCGGTCTCAGAGGTATTATAGGTGCAGGAACCAATCGTATGAATATATATACAGTACGCAGGGCAACTCAGGGGCTTGCAAATTTTCTGAATAAAAAGTATGACAGCCCTTCTGTTGCTATTTCACATGATTCAAGAATAAAGGCTGATCTTTTTGCAAGAGAAGCTGCTTGTGTGCTTGCTGCAAATGGTGTTAAAGCTTACATCAGTAAGGAACTTCAGCCCACTCCGGTTGTTTCATTTGCAGTAAGAGAGCTTAAGACGCAGGCAGGTATTATGGTTACTGCAAGTCATAATCCCGCAAAGTACAACGGATATAAATGCTACGGCAATGATGGATGTCAGATGACCGATGTCAATGCTAATGCAGTGTTTGAAGAAATTGAAAAAGTCAATTATTTTGGCGAAGATATAAAGCTTGTTGATTTTGAAAAAGCGTTGGAAAGCGGTATGATCGAGTGGATCGCTGATGATCTGTACGAAAAGTATCTTGAAAATGTTCAGAAGCAGTCAGTCAATCCGGGTGTATGCAAGGATTCCGGACTTAAAGTCGTATATACTCCCCTTAACGGTGCTGGAAATAAGCTTGTAAGAGAAATACTTAAGAGAAACGGCGTAGAGGATGTAATAATTGTTCCTGAGCAGGAAATGCCTGACGGTAATTTTACAACCTGTCCTTACCCGAATCCGGAAATCAAAGAAGCTCTTGCACTTGGTCTTGAACTTTGTGAAAAGGAAAAGCCTGATCTTCTTCTTGCTACTGACCCTGACAGTGACAGAGTTGGTATCGCAGTAAAAACAGATGAGGGCTATCGTCTCATGAGCGGTAACGAAACAGGCATCATGCTTATGAACTATATCCTCAGCAGCAGAAAGGCTAACGGAACATTACCTGAGGATCCGGTTGCAGTAAAGACAATCGTTACAAGTAAGCTTGTTGAAAGGGTTTGTGAAAAGTACGGATGTGAGCTTAAAAACGTTCTTACAGGATTCAAGTATATTGGAGAACAGATTCTTCTTCTTGAGCAGAAAAACCAGGAAGACAGATATGTATTCGGCTTTGAGGAAAGCTATGGTTATCTTGCAGGTTCATATGTAAGAGATAAGGATGCTGTTGTTGCTTCAATGCTTATATGTGAGATGGCAGCATACTACCGCACTCAGGGTAAAACTCTTAATGAGGTTATGAATGAGCTTTATGATGAGTTCGGATATTATTACAATAAGACAGAGGCTTTTGAGTTTGAAGGCTCAGAAGGTATGCAGAAGATGGCAGATATCATGTCTGCACTCAGAGACAGTCATCCGACAGAGCTTGCAGGCTTCAAAGTTATCAATGTATCAGATTATCTTAATTCCTATTCCAAAGACCTTGTATCAGGTGAGCAGAAGGTTATTGAGCTTCCTAAATCCAATGTTCTATCCTACTCTCTTGAAGGCGGCGGAGCTGCAATAGTCAGACCGTCAGGCACTGAGCCAAAGATCAAGGTATATATCACTGCTGTCGGTACATCAGAGGATAATGCTAAATCTATTGCAGCTGATATGATCGATTCTGTTACTAAAACACTTGGAATCTGATCGTATTTCCTATAATAAAGTATAACTTTCACCTGAATCCGTGAAATTGAATTAAATCGTTTTTTTAAACCTTCCGGGTTTTCATTTCAGATAGGCGGCAGGCGTGCGCAGCACGCCTGCCGCCGTC
>CACWVH010000012.1 GCA_902764235.1 uncultured Ruminococcus sp. | reverse complement strand
TTATGGGTGAACAACTTAAAAACCTGAAATGCATAAAACAACGCATTATCTCTGGGTTTTTCAGAACAATCAATAATGAGTTTCACGGATTCAGGAACATTTTTACAATCCGTTTTATAGTAGTTTTTCACAAATGAACAGCTGATATTTATTATTTCTCATTTTCATTATCATAAGCTGTACAACAAATCAGACAGCATATCCGATCCGATATGCTGTCTGAAAACAGTGTGGTTTATTTATCAGGTTGCCGGAATGATCGGAAGCTCGTCTCCTCCGGAGGATTTTACTGTAACATCGAAAATCTTCTCCGCTGTTGTACCGATGCTGTCCTTTACTACAACCTTGAACTGATACATTGAAACAGATGCAGGAGTCATGCTGTCCTTTGTTCTGCCGTCAAATTCCTTTCCGATAGCTACAAAGCTCGTATTGTCTGCCCGCTTGTAATAGAATGCATAGGTATAATTACCTGTTCCGCCGTTTGCAGAGCCTTCAAGTGTTATTGTACTGCCCTTCCTGATAACGGTCGCATTTATCGTTGAAGTGTTTTCAAGCTTATCATAAACCTCTACATTAAAGATCCTCTCCGCTGTAATGCCTGTGCCGTCCTTAATGACTGAGGAAAGCTCATAGCTGCCTGCCTCCTGAGGAGTTATCTCTGCTGATGAAGAGGTGGTGTTTTCCTGAACTGTTATCCAGTTGGCAGCCCCTGTTTTTCTGTAATAATATGAGTATCTGAAATTATTTGTTCCGCCGCTGAGCATACTGCTGATTCTGAAGGACGAGCCTGTTTCAGCACTTGTTTTATCCACAGTGGAGATATTTTTGATATCATATGCTGCAACGCTGAATTCCTTGACCTTTTCTGTTCCGGCAGAATCTGTCACAAGAATTCTCACATCATACTTATCAGCCGCAGTAGGTCTGAAGGATGCGGAAAGTGCTGAGGTATTCGCAGAGCCTATCGTTTTCCATGAGGTATTGACCTTTCTCTTGAACTGATAAGTGTATTTGTAGGAAGCTATTCCTCCGCTTGCTGCTCCTTTTAATACCACTGAGTCCCCCAGCTTCACCGACTGTGCGGAAACAGTGGATTCATTTTTCAGCTCATCAGGTACGGAGGATGTGATCCTGAAATTCTTTGAAACAACCTTTCCTGTTTCTTCATCCTTAACACTTATCATTACATCATAATATGTAAGTGCGGTTGTTGTAAGAGTAACGCTGGTCTGGTTTCCGTAGACTGTTCCGATACTGTTCCATTTTGAATTGGACGAACGCTTGAAATAATATGCATATTTATATTTTCCGCTTCCGCCCACTGCCATACCATAGAGCTTTACCGGTGTCTGTGCCTTTGTGATATAATCTGTGCTTATCGCAGAAATGTTCTCCAGCTCTCCGTTTGATGAGCTGACAGTAAAGCTTTTTGATGCGAGCTGACCCGATGCATCCTTGATATCTATTCTGACATCATATATTGCTGCCGCTGTGGGAGTGAAGCTTGCTGTGCTTGCCTTACCGAATTCGGTACCGATAACATTCCATTTGGTATTGTTTTTGCGTCTGAAATAAAATGCATATCTGTAATCAGCTTTTCCGCCGGTATATTTTCCGGTGAGTCTAACATTTTCTCCTGTCCTGACTTCCGCTGCACTCACTGCCGAAGTATTTTTAAGAACGGATACTGTTGATACATCAAGTACAAATTTCTTTGTACTTACCACACCATCGCTGTCTCTTGCCTTGACGCAGAGATCATATTTTCCTGATACCTTCGGCTGGAAGGCTGCATTTGTCGCAGAGGAATATGCCTTAATCTTTGACCAAGAGGTCTTTGTGGAATATTTATACAGATATTCAAACTGATAATTTCCTGATCCGCCGCTTGCTGCACCTGTCAGTGTAACTGACTGACCTAAGAATACGGAAGTTTTATCAATAACAGATTTATTGGAGACAGCGTCCTTTACGATCAGGCTGAAATATCTTTCAGCAGTCTTTCCGGAGCTGTTCCTGGCTGTTATCCTGATATCATATGTTCCGCTTTCATTTGTACTGAATTCTCTTGCATCAGATGAATCACTGCTATTTCCTATCGGCAGCCAGCTGTCCTCATCCTGCTTTTTATATTCGTAAGCGAAGGTACAGCCCTCATTATTTCCGGAAGCCCTGCCGTATAATGTTACGCTCTGACCTGCGGAAACAGCATTATCGCTTATGTAGGAATTATTGACAATACTGTCCGGGGTATAGAAATAGTATCTTATACCGTTCCTGAGAGCAAAGGTGCGGACAGCTTCGCTTTCAACGGAATATATCTCCAGAATTCCGCTTCTGTCTGTTCCGACGGGTTCAAAAACATTTATATTTCCCGGGATAACAAGCTGCCGGAGTGATGTGCAGCCGGAAATGAATTCATTGTCTGCTTCGGAGACCGACCTGCTAAGCTCAAGCTTTTCAAGATATTTGTTATTTGCAAATGAAAAATATGTGAGATAATTTACACTGTCAGGAATCTTATATTCCCTGTCCTGCTTTCCCTCCGGGTAGCTGATAAGAGTTGAGCCGTCAGCGTCGAAAAGAACTCCGTTTTCTGATCTGAAATATGAGCTTTGCGAATTGATATCAGTAAGCTTTTCACAGCCGCTGAACAGTTCATTGCCAAGCTCCTCAACTGATGAAGGTATTGTAAACTGTGCAAGTGATTTACAGCCTGCGAAAGCATTGCTGTCTATCGTTTTTACTGAGCCGCCGAACGACAGGCTTTCAAGTGCTGTACAGTCGCTGAACGCACCGTATTCAATATAGCTCAGTCTGCTGCCGGATGAGGAATTGATTATCCTTATGTACGGATTTCCTGAAAAAGCCTCTGTCCCTATCCTTGAAACTGCTGCCGGTACAGTAAAGCTTTCATTATTTTTAGCAGCAGGATATGCAATGATGACCTCAAGCGACTTGCCGTCAGTTTCATCAACAAAATCTGAATGCTCATACAGAACATCATCCACACTGTAATATTTTTCGTTTTCTGACGACACATCTATTGTCTCAAGTGCAGAGCATCCCTTGAAGGGACTGACATACATCGCATTGAGCCCTGAGCCAAGCAACACTCCCTTCAGACCTGTGCAATTCATAAATGCATCTGAGCAGACAGTCTCCACCCCGTCGGACACATTGACAAATTCAATATATTTATTATCCATAAATGCAAAGGAGCTGATCTGTGTTATACCGGACGGCACTGTATATGCCTTATCCTTCTTTGCGCCCGGATAGACCTCCAGCGAACGGATATCTCCCTGTGAGAAAAGCACTCCGTTTTCTGCACTGAATGAAGTATTCCCGCTTTCAACTGTTATTTCCTCAAGATTTTGATTTACTGTCATTCCCTCAGTGCTGATCTCTGTTACCGTTGACGGAAGCTCAAAGCTGCTTTCAGGCTTTCCGAGAGGATAGTAAATAAGTCTGTCGCAATTCTTTGAATATAATACTCCCTTGTCAGAGGTATAATTCGGGTTTTCAGTATCAACATTCACCGCCTGGAGAGACGGAATATCAAAGTATTCAAATGACTCCTCAAAGGTGAAATTCTTAGAAAGCTCTATTGCTTCGATACCCTCCGAGCCTCTGAATATTTCAGGTCGGAAGCTCAGGAGTGAGGTACATTCATTAAATGAAATTACCGCAGTTTTGCTGACATTATTGAATGCGCCCTGAGCAATGGCTGTTACACCATACGGGACAGAATATATTCTTACATTCTTTGCAGCAGGATAACACAAAAGCGTCGTCATATTATAATTGAACAAAACTCCGTCACGGGTCCGTATACCAGCTGCACCATTACCGCCGCTTATTTCTTCAAGAGAAATACAATCCGTGAATGAATTTTCCTCAGCACTTATTATTCTGTTTCCATCAGGGATAATGATTTTTTTCAGCTTCGTACAGCCTGCAAATGTTCCGGGAGTAATACTGATATCGACTGTGGATGGAAGGGTAACGGATGTACATTCTGCAAAAGCTCCGCTTCCGAGACCCGCTACTTCAAGCCCTCCGAGCTTTTCCGGAACCACCGCTTCACCGCTCTTGCCGATATACCTATATATATCAGCAGTTCCGTTATTATTTACTGAATATGAGAAATCACCGTCTGTAAGTACCGAGCCTTTAACAGCTTCCGTGGCTGCATTTACAGATAATAATGTTCCCTCTGACAAAACAGAAGGCATAAATGCAGTGGTTATCAGGGCAGCGGCTATCATCACTGATGCAGTCCTTCTTGCTGTCCTTCTGATCTTATCTGATCTGTTCATTTCAAATCAACTCCTTCGTTATCCATTCATTCTTCCGGAATAATCAAGAAAAAAGCATATACCGGAAGTTTTTCTGACAATTCCCCGCTATTACATAAATTACTCAAACTTCCCACTTGATATTATACTGTCGAAATAGTTGGCTTATTATCAGGCGTTTTCTTTTCGCCGTCCGCCTCCGGCTGGCGGCGGAAAGAAAACAACCAAAGTTGTTTAAAGTACGATTACTACTTGGATTGAACAGTAAAATGGTATGGGAAGTTTAAGTAAATTCCTGAATCCGTGAAATTGAATTAAATCGTTTTTTTAAACCTTCCGGGTTAGCTACACCTTATGGGTGAACAACTTAAAAACCTGAAATGCATAAAACAACGCATTATCTCTGGGTTTTTCAGAACAATCAATAATGAGTTTCACGGATCCAGGTAAATTATAATACATATTCATTTGAATTGTAAATGATTTTCAAAAAATTTATACACATTATATAAATCAGTTTAGTTTATTTCGTTAATATTACGGGACGTTACCTTAATAAACCATGAATTACTTTTTTAAAAAAATTTCCTGATCTTTTTGTAACCATATTCCTCTATGCTGATTATTAGTGCAAGGAGGCGTTAAACATGAAAAAAAATATCAGATTTATCAGTACACTTATGGCACTTACTCTGGCAATCTCAGCGGCTGCCTGCTCCGGCAGCAATACATCACCGGACAGCTCCGCTCCGGGTACTAAAAGCAGTATTACCGATTCAGCAGGATCATCTGCTTCACCGGACACTAAAGGCGACATAACAAAAACTGCACCTACCACTGAGGGTGATACTGCAGGCGATACTTCCGGCGTGGCTGCACCGGAGGCTCCGGTTACAGACAGCTATTCAGTAAGGGAAAGTGCAAAAAGCCTTACAGCAGACAGTGTGACAAATGATATCAGAGGCGTTGAGGAAGCTCCGGCAGCAGAGGCTCCGGCAGAAGCACCGGCTGCGGAAGCGTTTACTGACGAAGCAGAAATTACCGACGATGATACAGATGTAATCCCCGATGTCACAGAGCCTGAGATCTCAGAGCCTGAGATCTCTCCTGCTCCCGAAGCAGGTCAGCTGACAGCAGGAGAATGGAATGACAATAATAACAGGGGCTTTTTCAATAACCTTGTCAACAACGGTAAAATAACATTTCCCAGCTACGGTATCGACCCGAGATTCCGCACGGCTGTTACCGTTAAGGACGGCTCTGATAAGCCGGTTGTGAATGCCAAGACAAGGCTGAAGGACGATAAGGGTAATATCTTATGGGAAGCTGTGACAGATGCAAAGGGAATTGCATATCTTTTCGGCAAAGATGAAAGCTCAGGCACTGCTGTTGAGATCGAAAGCCTTGGCAAAAAGCAAAGCTTTGAGCTGAAGGCTGTCGGCGAGGATACCCAGAGCAAAAAGAAAAGCTCTGACAGAGAGCTTACTGTAAAATTTGACGGCGAAGGCGAAAGCTATGCGCAAAATGAGATCATGTTCATTCTTGACACCACCGGATCAATGGGCGATGAAATGCTTTTCCTGCAGAGTGAATTCACAGCTATCACAAATCAGATCGGAACAGAAAATACAAAATACTCTGTCAACTTCTATCGTGACGAGGGTGACGATTATGTGACAAAATGCTTTGATTTCACTGACGATGTATCCCAGCTCCAGCAAAAGCTCAATAATGAAAGTGCCGACGGCGGCGGAGATCTTCCGGAGGCTGTTGCTCAGGTGCTTACCGAAGCTGTCAACAAAAGCAGCTGGAGCGAAAAATCAGTAAAGCTTGCATTCCTTATCCTCGATGCTCCTCCCCATGACGAAAAGGCAGACGAGGTCGCAGCTGCTGTGAAAGAGGCTGCGGAAAAGGGCATACGTATTATCCCTGTTGTTTCATCCAACTCTGACAGAAATACCGAGCTTTTCGCAAGAGCAGCTGCGATCAATACCGGAGGTACATATGTTTTCCTGACAGATGATTCCGGAATAGGTGATTCTCACCTTGAGCCGATCATCGGCGATTACAAGGTCGAAAAGCTGTATGATATCATCATCAGGGTCATTAACGAATACAAGCAGAAATAAGACAGGGCAACTTTGTACAAGCAAAAAAATGATTATTAAGGAAGCACTGATTAAATCCAGTGCTTCCTTAATTTCAGTGTAATATATCATAAGATTTATATTTCTCAAGTGGAATAATAATCTATTATTTCAAAAAATTCAGCAGTGCCTGCCGGATAAAGCAAGCACTGCTGAAAAGTTATTTATTCAGTAGCTGTCGGATCGGTATAATGATCCGATTTTTACTGAGAAACTATGGTATATGTCTTCTGAGCGATAGTTCCGTCCGCATCAACTGCAACTGCTCTCAGCTCATAGCTTGCCGCCTTTGTGGGAGTAAACTTCGCATATGTCTGCTTTTCATTGCCATAGCTGAGCTTGTTCCATTTTGTGTTTTCGGTTCTCTTGAAGAAGAACTGATATGAAACGGGCTTTGTACCGCCTACTGTTCTTCCCGAAATCGTTATCGTGGTATTTACAGGAAGAGTTGTCGGTCTGTTGATTATAGAAATATTTGTAAGCGGGAGACTTTCTACTGCTGTCGCATGGAAGATCTGAGTTGATGTTGCTCCTGTGCTGTCCTTTGCGATTACCTTGAGGTCATAATCAGCAGCAGCCGTAGGAATAAGGGTTGCATATGTTGCTGTTCCGAATTCCGTTCCCATTTTGTTCCATTTGCTGTTTACAGATCTCTTGAAATAGAACGCATATTTATATGGTCCCTTTCCTCCCTCTGCTCCGCCTGTTACACGGATATCATCGCCTATCTGTGCAATCTCTGTGCTGAGATAGGAGGTGTTTTCAAGTATATCGGGATCTGTTACCGTTACCCTGAAGCAGCTTGTTTTCAATACTCCGGCATTGTCCCTGACATTGATCTTGATGTCAAATTCAGCTGCCGAGTTCGGTGTAAAGGATGCGCTTGTAGCTGTGCCGTATTCTGTGCCGATAGAATTCCATTTCGTATTTGTGCTTCTCTTGTAATAATATGCATATCTGTACGGAGCTGTGCCGCCGCTTGCCTTACCGTTAAGCCTGACTGCATTTCCTGCCTTTACAGTAAGTGAATCAACTGATGAAAGATTCTTAAGCTCATTTACAGGCTCTGTTACAGTAACCTGGAAATTGACAGTCTCACTCTGCGTTAAGCTGTCATACGCTGTAACACTTACATAATATGTTCCGGCTTTTTCAGGTGTGAAGCTTGCAGCCTTGGAGCTTGTCTTTGAAGAGCCGATCGTAATATAATCGTCATCAGACTCATGCTTGTATTTATATGTGAAGGTATAAGGCTCCTCTCCGTCCTCTGCCTGACCTGTGATCGTGACAAGATCACCGACACTTGCTGTTTCCTTATCAATGGTTGAAGTATTTACAAATCTTATGAAAGGACTTGACAGATAGACTACCTCTGTTACTCCCTTTGTGAAAAGACCTGAGGTGTTGTCAGGAACAGTGATTTCTGTTCCGTTCGGAAGCTCGGGGCTTACAGTATACATATTAACACCGTCTGCCATGCCTGTGATAGTCTGGAGAAGCATTCTGCTGCCGTCTGTGGTGCTTTCAAGATATACCTTTACTACACCTGTCGGATAAACATTTCCGTTTTTGACCCATACCTCGCCTGATACCGGATATCCTGGGGTATTCACTCCGGAAGGATCCTGTGAGCCGTTATTGTTGTTGTTTGCAATGAACAGAGCAGAATCAGCATCCGGAACACTGCCGCTGTACCAGCCGTCACCATCGTTTTTCATCAGTGTTCCCGGCCATGAGCCTGTATGATTTGTTACTACACTGCCGGATTCATTATAGACATACATTGCTACCTGTGACCAGTTATTGGAGTTATAGTAATGTATTGTCGTTCCTGTGCCCACAAGGGACTGATAATTCAGCGTAACGACCGGTGTATACTGTGAGAATACGCTTGCATCTGCGGAATCGGATCTGCTTACATATTCATATCCGCTGATATTCTTCGGATTTATCGTTACATTAGTGCCGATAAGACCTGTAATTGTTTCGTCGTCAGCTATTTTGATACTCTGATCTGCGTCACGATAACGGATAATTACAGAGCCGTATTTTGATGTGTCGATCTTATAATAATAGTTTACAGTTGCGCCTGATTTGCTGAAGCTTCCGCTTGTTGCGCCTGATGTATGGTCTACTATATAGCCTGAGCTTAAAAGTGAGCTGTCTGCGGATGTGCTGTAGCTTGCACCCTCGTCGCCCTTGAGAGTCTCTGTCTTGAGAACGCTTCCGTCAGAATCGAGGATGTGATTTACTGTAACAGAGCATTTTGAAGTAAGATCTGTATTATCATAGCTTGTCTTGTCGATAAGCACAACAGTCGAGCGTGCGGGGACTGTTACGCTTGAGCCGGAAACTGTTCCCAGAGATTCTGTGCCGGCGGTCGTACCATCAGCGACCTTTACCCACTGTGTCGGAAGTGTGACTCCGTCGTAGGTCTGGAGCTTTACGGTCTTTGAGGAAGAATTTGCATTATGGATAACTGCTGCAAAATTCCATTCCTTGCCTGTTGACTGCTTGTTATACATTGTGAATGCAACTACATTTGCAGGACAGGTATCGCCCCATGAGAAATAAATCGTATTATTGCTGACATTTGTAGGATCACGGAAGGGTGCATATGCTTTTCTGATGCTGATAAGACCCTTATAATAGCTTACAATATCGGAATATGTCACCGTATTGCTCCATTTGAGCTGGTTTACTGAGGTTGCGGACTTATAGCTGTTCTCATCACCGTATTTTGATCTTGCGAATTCCTCGCCTGCCTGGAAGAAGGACATACCCTGTGAGGTAAGTATGATACCGCCGGCAAGCTTATTCATTGCAACAAGATCGTCATATCTGTTGCCGTAGCCGCTGCCGCCCTTGCAGGATTTTACAAGCTTATCATAGAGTGTGTAGTTATCATGTGCAGAGGTATAGGTAACTGTCTGAGACGGTGCCTTTGACCATTTGCTTGTTCCTGACATATCAGTAGAGCTTGCCTGAATGCCGCCCTTGAGAGCAGTTTCAAAGCCGGATGCTCCTTGTATGAAGCCCGGGTCGGATGCATTGAAGCAGCTGCCCTTTATTGCATCTCTCACCTTGTCATTGAAGGCTGCTACCTCCTCGGATACGAGATACATATTGCCCTGTACAGCTGTTGCCTTCGGGCATGGTGTAGTATCTGCCGTCCAAGGCTCGCCGTAAATAAGAATATCCGGGTTGATCTTGTCAAGCTCCTGACGGATCTTGTTCATCGTATCAACATCGTGGATACCCATAAGGTCAAAACGGAAGCCGTCAAGATGATATTCTGTTGCCCAGTATCTGAGCGAATCTATCATGTATTTCTGATACATCTCACGGTCACTGGCTGTTTCATTTCCGCAGCCTGAGCCGTTTGAATATCCGCCCTTTGAATCCTGGCGGTAATAGTAATTCGGTACTGTGTAATCAAACCAGTCATTGATCCCCGAGCCGCCTGAGTATGTATGGTTATAAACAACATCCATTACAACGCCGATGCCCTTTTTATGAAGCGACTGGACCATCTGCTTGAATTCCTTTACCCTGACGTTTCCGTCATACGGATTTGTTGAATACGAGCCCTCCGGAGTATTGTAATTCATCGGGTCATAGCCCCAGTTGAACTGATCTGTGCTGAGCTTTGTCTCATCCACGCTGCCGTAGTCATATACAGGAAGAAGATGGACATGAGTTACGCCCAGATCTTCAAGATAATCTATACCGGTCGGATGCACACCGTCACTGTTGACGGTGGTTCCTGTCTCTGTAAAGGCAAGATACTTGCCCTTATTCACCATGCCTGAATCACTCGATGAAGAAAAATCCCTGACATGAGCTTCCCAGATAACTGCGTCTGTCTGGTTCTTGCAGGGTACTCTTGTATCGCTGTCCCAGCCTGCCGGATCAGTGCTGTCCAGATCGATTACCATTCCTCTTTTTCCGTTTACACCTGTGGATTTTGCATAGATATCAACCGTTTCCTTTGTGGAGCCGTTATTTGTGACAAGGTAGGTATAATATGTTCCTGCAATATCACCTGTTACTGTGGTACTCCAGATACCCTGACTCTGCTTGGTCATTGCCCTTGTTTCAATTACCGCTGCACCGCTCTCGGAATCACTTCCTGTTGTATAGCGCTTGAGCTGAACATTGCTTGCAGTCGGCGCCCATACCTTGAAGGTCGTCGATGCTTTTGAATATACTGCTCCCAGGTCGTCGCCGGAATACGCATACTGATCCAGCGCTGACATTTCGCTGTAGCTTACAGCTTCCGCAGGAACGGCGGAAATGACTGAAAGTGCAGATGCTGACATAAGTGCAGAAAGGATCACGGCTGCTGTTCTTTTCGCATTATGCCTTAGTTTTTTCATAAAACTACCCTCTTTCATTGTTTTTTCAGCAGAAAATATACCCTGCTGTATTTGAAGGCAATATGTCCGGTCTCCGAAAACACAGAAAACTGTCATCCGGTATTTTCATCCCCTTTTCTGAAATCGGGCATACTTACCTATTTTTAATTCTAAGTTTAATATAAATTGTATTAATTATATTTCCTCAACAGCATTATAACAATATATATTTTATCTATCCAAAGCATACTATCAAATCCTGTACTGAAGTATTATCACATAGGAATAATTATGTGCATATTATACTTCCCTCATGTCTGTGTTTAGTAATTATTAACAATAATTCAGAAATTGCGTTTTAAAGTAGGAAAAAGGGAAAAAATCTGCTATAATATATTTATGAAAATACCGGATTATTTCTGTTTCAGATCATATTCTGAACACCATTGTCCGTTTCCACTGTTCTGGTATCTTTAATCCGGAGTTTTCATTGCACGCTTACAGTTTTTATCAGTCCGCCGGATCCTTTATTTCTCAGGCATATTTCCGAAATTCATCCTGATCCGGTCCTCAGGTAAAGCTAAGCCGTAAAAAAACAGCAGTTCGTAAGCTGCTGAATCCATGTTAAAGGAGATGTCATTTATGTTTTGTCCATCATGCGGCAACAAGATCGATCCGACAAAGAAGTTCTGCGAAAACTGCGGCAGTCCAGTTGACACTTCCGCAGCTGAACCGGAACAGCAGTTTTCAGCTCCCGATGTAAATCAGGGCTTTCCTCAGCAGACAGAAAACAATATGCAGACACCGGTTTCTGACAATAATCAGCAGTTCTCTGCTGCACAGCCCGGGCAGACAGGTGATTTTCCTGCTCAGAACAGCTTTGCGCAGGGCAGCAATCCACCTCAGCCGAGTCAGCAGGTTTACAGCGGTACAATGCCGATAACAAACGGCGCAAGAACCGACAGCTACTATGATCTCAGCTATCCGACAAAGGCAAAGAAATCCTCTGCAAAGAAATTCATTATAATCGGGGTTGTTGCTCTTCTTATCGCCGTAATAGGCGTAACAGCCTTCTTCCTGATCCGCAAAAAGCTTGACAGGGATTTTATCGTCAATAACCCGACTAAGAGTACATTCAGCTCTTATGAAAAGTTTATCGAAGAAAACGAATCGGGCAACCCCTTCTATAATCTTTTCAAAAATGCGAAAAAGAGCGGAACAATCAATGTTACCGCAAGCGGAAAGGTAACTCAGGACGATCAGTCAAAGGATATCAAGGCATCAGCAAGCTATGGCTATGATGTCAACAACTGCAATTATTATTTCAAGCTTGATGCAGCAGATATGCTCGTAGGTGTGACCGGTTCAGAAGACCCCTCAGCTGCAGGCGGTCTCTTTGAAACAGATTTCAACAAGGACAATGCTTACTTCAACTTTGATCTTTTCGGTACAAAGGGCAAGTATTATATCGACAACAAAACCTTCAGGGATGATATCAATAATTCTATCTTCTCTCCCGACAAGGACAACGTCTTAAATGTAACTGACAAGGAATCCTTTGATAAGTTCGTTGATACATATGAAAAAATCGTCAAGGAGCTTGGTAAAGTAAAGGATTCAGGTGTTGAAGACGGTCAGATGAAGGAATCATATGAAAATATGATAAAGCTCCTCGAAGAAAAAGGTAATGTTAAGGTCGAAGACGGCAGCGCCGAGCTTACAAACAGCTCTGACAAAAAATCCGTTTCCGCAGATGTTATTACTTATTCCTATGATAAAAAGAATTTCAAGGAGCTTGTAACAGGTCTCAAGGATGAGCTTAAAAAGCTTATCGAAAGCTCTGATATCAAAACAGAAGGCACTGATTCAATGGATGAATCGGCTAAAAGCTTCCTTGAAAACTTTGAAAGCAGCGCAAAGGATAACTTTAATCTTACAATAAAGGTCTATCTTGACAAAAACACTCACTCCGCTCTTAAAACAACGATTGATATGACCGGTGTTGACGATACTGAAGGAGATGGACTCAAGGCTGATTTCCAGTTTATCAAGGCTCCTGACAATCTTATCACTCTTAATATCAGCGTAACGAGCAGAGGCACAGAAAGCAAGCTTGATCTCAAGCTCAGAAAAACTGATGACAATACAAATCTCAAATATGAGCTTGATGCTGTTTCAACATCAAATTCAACCGAATCAAAGCTCCATGCTTCACTTGAATACAACAGATCATCTGGTGATTTCACCTTCTCAGCAGGCTTATCCGATCAGGGTATGCAGATCACCTACAAGGGCAAGCTTGAGATCTCAGACAATTCTCTGAAGCTCAAGCTCCCCGACATCTATAAAAATGAAGCTGTTGAGCTTTCACTCGATATTGATTATTCAACCGCAGCTCCTGCAAAGCCCGATGTGAGCGATGCAAAGAATCTCCTGAAGCTCAGCAAGGATGAATTTACAACCGTTTTCGGAGGTGCAGGAAATACCCTTTCAGCATTGACCGGTATGGCTACACAGCAGACTGACTACAGCCCGTACGATTATGACTATGATACTGATGACTATGACTATGATTATGACGACGGCAGTCAGAGCAGCTTCTCGTCAGGCACAAGCAATTACACATCAGATGCGTCTTCCATAGACAATGCCCTCAAGTCATTCTATGCAGGTATTATGGCAGGTGCTATTACATCTGCCGATGATTCAAAATATCCTCCTGTTGGTTCAACAGCTTCTGCAAGAAAACAGGCAGCAAGCGATCTTACCATAGGAGATGCTCTTGAATACCACGGACTTAACAATCTGAAAAATACCCTCTATAGATATGGCGCTGATTCAAAGGGTAATGTTTACACCATCTATGATTCAGCAAACTCCGATAAAATCGTATTCTACTTTGATTCATCAACAAAGCTCGGAGATATTTATAATCAGTAAAACCATGATTCACGAGGATATTGATCCCACATTCCTCTGAAAAAATACCGCCGACAGGAAATTGCTCCTGCCGGCGGCTTTTCTATTTTTCTGTAATATATGAAAGCTCCTTCCCGTCTGATACTATAATTATCGTTCCGTCAAGATCAGTTCTCAGTATTTCGCTTCCGCAGGAGCTTATCCTGTCAATACATTTTCTTGAGGGAAGGTATTTATTTTCCTCCCCTGCCGAAATAACAGTAAACGATGGCTTTACCGCTTTAAGAAACTCTGCTGTGGATGAACCGTCACTTCCGTGGTGTCCTGCCTTGAGAATATCCGAGGAAAGCTCTTTGCCTGAGGCTGCAAGCTCCTTCTCAGCCTTTTTGCCTGCATCGCCCATAAACAAAAAGGATACATCCTCATAGCACAGCCTGAGAACAAGGGAATTTTCGTTTTCATCAGACAAATCCCTTCCCGGCGACATAACCTCAATTGTAAAGCCGCCGAAATCATATACCCCGGTCTCCGGTTCTTCGGCTTTGATGCCAAGCTCATCTATCTTTGAATAAAACAGCTTTTCATCCTCGCTTTGTTTTGATACGGGCTTTTTTGCATATTTACTCAGCCACAGCTTATCTATACCGATATTATCAGCAACAGAGGAAAAATCTCCGATGTGGTCACTGTCGGTATGACTTGCAACAAAAAGATCAAGGTGTTTTACCCCTGCTTTTTTAAGATAACAGGCTGTATCTCCCCTGAGCGAGTATTCTCCCGTATCAATAAGTATATTCCTGCCTTGTGCAGAAATCAGTATACTGTCACCGCAGCCGACATCAATGAAATGTACAGACAAGGGATATGATGAAGCAGGCTTTGAAAAATGCTCCAGACCGGTGTATGCATTAAAGCTGTCGCTGAGCGGCTCTGCTATACCGCTCAGCGACATGATATACATTATTAACGAAAAAACAAGAACTATCACACATATCAGAAGGTATGCAGAAAGTCTTTTTCTGTTTTTTAAAAAATAATACGACAGACCCTTATTCTTCATTTTCTTTTGCTTCCTGATACTGTATGCTCACTGTATTTATTCTCTGATCCTCGATACTGTCAACAGTTACTGTCAGCTCCTTATATTCAAAGGATGTGCCTTTTTCAGGTATATCACCGATCTGTTCTATGACCCAGCCGCCGACTGATTTACTGTCGGAATGAAGATATCTGTCATCCTTATCGAAAAGCTCCAGCATATCGTCTATATTCATATCTCCGCTTATCTCATATCTGTTTTCGCCTGTTTTTCTGAACTTATGCTCTATCTCCTCATCCTCATCCCATATATCTCCCACGATCTGCTCGAGAAGATCCTCCATCGTGACGATACCGAGTGTTCCGCCGTAATCATCTGTTACAACTGCAAAATGAAGCTTTTTATATTTGAAATCCGCAAGAAGTGATGAGAGCTTTTTGCTGCGGTATATGAAATATGCAGGCTGGATAAGGCTGTTGATATCAGGCTTCTTTTCTGTAAGCAGCGCTTCAAGAAAGTCCCTTGAATATATCACACCGATTATATTATCTATATTGTCCTTATATACCGGTATCCTTGAGAACCTTTCCCTGAGTATAAGCTCCTTTATATTCTCTATATCATCGTCAGCATCAACAGCTATCATATCTACTCTCGGCGTCAGAATATCATATGCTGTCTTTTCATCAAACTCAAGCGCAGACTGCACAAGCTCGCTTTCCTGTTCCTCAAGAACACCCTCTTCTTCAATGCTTTCTACTATGTATTTCAGTTCATCCTCTGTGACAGTCGGGCTTTTTTCCTTGTTTTTGCTTGAAAGCTTTTTTACACCGTCAGTAAGCCTCAGCAGAAGAAAGGTTATCGGAGTAAAAATTATCATAAAGAATCTCAATACTCCGGCAAATGCCAGACAGATCTGTTCATTATTCTCTATTGCAAAATTCTTAGGGATAACCTCGCCGCATACAAGAACCACAATCGTCAGGACAATCGTACTGACGATCGTACCTGTTGCGTCTCCGAGAAAAGAAACAAACAAAAGCGTTGCAAGAGCTGAGCTTGCAATATTGACTATATTATTGCCCACAAGAATGGCTGAAAGCGCATTATCATAGTTCTCAACTATATACAATGCCTTTGCTGCTTTTTTGTCGCCGTTTTCCGCTTTATTTTTAAGCCTTATCTTGCTTACCGAAGAAAAGGCAGTCTCTGTTGATGAAAAAAAAGCTGAAAACATTACAAGCAGTGCAATTACGGCTATCATAAGCCACGAATCCAAATAAATCACTCCATATAAATTTCTGATCCGGAACCATCTCTTTATCTGTACTGTATGCTCTGACAAAGACGGGATTCCCAGGAAGTCTGAAATAATACATTTTTCATCAGAAATAAAGGTTTCTGTTACATCAGACCAAATATTATTATATTATTATTAAGTTGGAATATTATTCTTTTTAAGAATTATTCTTTCATTTGAGATCATCCTCACGGATTTTTTTAATACAGTCTTCTAAATCACCGCATACAATCACCGAGGGGATTGATATCATCAGATTAACAGGAAGGTCAAAATCCTCATAGGAATAACCGTTGCTGTCCTTTGTACCGTATTTTTCTCTCAGAGTCCGGCAGTCACTCAGATAGCAGTATATCTTTTTTCCCAGAGCGTATGCAAAGCCGGTTTCAAAAGCCGTTCCGCTGTCAGGCTCCTTTCCTCTGAAGGAGCTTACGTTTGCAGCTATAATATCACAGCTTCTTATCATCTCTGTATTAGCATTGAATATCTCCTGTGCACTACTGCATTCGTTATCAAGCGGATATAGACCTTCATATCCGTATTTACTGCAAAGCTCCTTCATACGATTTCCTCTGTCAACAGCATCCTCAGCAAATACATCAAAGCCTGCAAGATATATTTTTTTCATCATCCATTCTCCTGTCATTTTTCTGTTTGAAATTTATTCTATTATAATACTCTCTGAGTTTCTTTTCAACCGGCAGCGTGACGCTGCACCCTTGATTCACGGCTTAGTCAGTCTGATAAAGTTTTACTCAGGCACCGCCCAGACCTTTTGAGCCTGAACTGCATCAGAATCATTATCCAAAGCTGATTGCCAATAATTTTACACTTACGGTATCGCCATGCGCTATTGCTGCGTTCTGTATTCATAACCTCTGTTTTTATTTCTCGGTTCTGATTTCTTCTATTATATTTCTTTCTTATCATGCGTTTATAGCTCACTCAAAATCTACCAGTCAAAAAGTCCCGCCGGATGAACGGCGGGACAGACTCGTACTGATCTTCAGTTAAAAAATTTTTACTGTTTTATATTTGTTCAGAAGCTCTGCTTGGGGAAAAATTAAATTATGTTTTTCTTTGATAGAAAGTAGTTTACCATCTATCAAAGAATAATATCAGCTGAACATATCCTGTACACTGTCCATAGCTGTCTCTATTTTTTTCACCGCTTTTCCGATGAGCTTCTTGCTTTTGTTTTTATTTGTCATTATTGCTGTTCCGATAACTCCTGCTGCAATTCCTGCTGCAAGTCCTGCGCCCATTCCCTTGAATAAGCTTTCTGTTTTTCTTGACATTATATATAACCTCCAAAGTATATTTAATGTATCAACATTCATATTTTCTCTTCCTTCCGGGCAAACTGAAAAAATGCCTGTAAACATATTATGGTCAGTATCGGCTATTTTATGCGGATAATATGATTATATATGGTCACACTTACTAAATAATTCCAAAAAAAGCCCTTCTATTTGGATAAGTAACTGTTTTTTATTTATATAGAATAAAATTTTTTCTGTTTTGTTTGACAAACTGCCGAAAGATGTTTATAATTTTAATAAAGTACATAGTACTGTACTGAAAATTTTTATTATTCTTGAAAGAGGGAAATTTATCATGGCCAAGAAAGCAACTATTAAGGAAACAAAAACAACCGTTGCCGAGAAGGCTGCTGTAAAGGCTGATTCTCAGGCAGAGGTAAAGGAAACAAAGACTGCAAAGACAGAAACAAAGGCTGCTGCTCCCAAGGCTGCTAAAACAACAAGAGCTGCTGCTAAGGAGACCGTTAAGGTTGAATTCCAGTTCGGCGGTAAGAACACAACTGTTGATTCTATCGTTGAGGCTATCAAGGAAGCTTACAAGGCAGAGGGTAACAAAGCTGCTATCAAGACTCTTGATGTTTATGTTCAGCCCGAGAACAATGTTGCTTACTATGTAATCAACGGTGTTGAGGAAGGCAAGAGCGTTAATTTCTGATAATAATAATTTATTGATCAGACAGCCGGTTTTTTTGCCGGCTGTTTTTCTTTTATGGTGTATTTCAGTCAGATAAACTGAAATACACCTTTTTTGTTATTCCTGAGGCAGCACTTTTGTTTATTTTTCGCCGTATATTAAAAAAAATTTATTTAAAATTACATTTTCTTATTGATTATATAAAATAACTATGATAAAATTAATATAAATCTAATTATAAAATATGCATTATTGTATATTTTAACAAATTATTATAGGAGGAGAACAAATGGTTAAGCATATAGTTCTTTGGAAGCTTCGTGATGATGACCAGAAACAGAACAATATTGATAAAATGATCGATATGCTTACCTCACTTGTAGGTAAAATCGAAGGTCTTGTCAGTATGGAAATGGGTTATAATTTCAACACAGCTTCCGAATATGATGTTGTTTTGTACTCATCTTTTAAAAATGCCGCTGCTTTGAAATACTATCAGAACCATCCGGAGCATCTCAAGTGTAAGGATTTTATCGGATCGGTTACAGTCGGAAGAACGTGTGCGGATTATTTTTATGAAGAGGGCGTAAAAGCATCAAGACCTTTTAATGAAGTTCCGGATGCTCCTGAACAGATCGAAACCACCGTTAATCCGAGTACCCCTGTTGCAGAAGCAACAAGCTCTTCATTACCTGTTTCAGAAAGCTTCACGGAAACAAAGCCTGTCAATGAGGGACGCTCTCCTTTCTTCTCAAGAAACAGACATGATGAGGAGGACGAGACTCCTGCTCCCGCACCTGCCCCGGCTCCTGCTCCCGCACCTGCCCCGGCTCCTGCTCCTGCCCCTGCCCCGGCTCCTGCACCTGCTCCGGCTCCTGCACCTGCACCAGCTCCGGCTCCTGCTCCGGCTCCGGCTCCTGCACCTGCTCCAAAGGAAGAAAAGCATTCATTCTTCGGCAAAAAGAAAGAAACTGCTCAACCTGTTACTATGGAAGAGCGTGGCAATACATGGACCTGCCCCAGCTGCGGAAAGGTTATGCCTAAATATGTAAGCACCTGCGGTTGCGGCGAACCTCAGCCCTTCAGCTTTGACGATGTTCCGCCTGTTTTCCAGGGCGATCCTCACGAGGGCGCTATCCCCACTACTACCGGTTCGTCAAACGTAAGCAAGCCTAAGCCGGCTGCTAAGCCTGCTCCTGCCCCGGCTCCGAAGGAAGAAAAGACTTCTATCTTCGGCAAAAAGAAAGAAACCGCTCAGCCTGTTACTATGGAAGAGCGTGGCAATACATGGACCTGCCCCAGCTGCGGAAAGGTCATGCCCAAATATGTAGGAACCTGCGGTTGCGGCGAACCTCAGCCCTTCAGCTTTGATGATGTTCCGCCTGTTTTCCAGGGCGATCCTCACGAGGGCGCTATCCCCACTACTACCGGTTCGTCAAGCGTAAGCAAGCCTAAGCCGGCTGATAAGCCTGCTCCTGCCCCGGCTCCGAAGGAAGAAAAGACTTCTATCTTTGGCAAAAAGAAAGAAACCGCTCAGCCTGTTACTATGGAAGAGCGTGGCAATACATGGACCTGCCCGAGCTGCGGAAAGGTCATGCCCAAATATGTAGGAACCTGCGGTTGCGGCGAACCTCAGCCCTTCAGCTTTGACGATGTTCCGCCTGTTTTCCAGGGCAATCCTCACGAGGGCGCTATCCCCACTACAACCGGTTCTTCAAGCGTAAGCAAACCAAAGCCGGCTGCTAAGCCTGCTCCGGCTCCCGCTCCTGCTCCTGCTCCTGCCCCGGCTTCTAAGGAAGAAAAGACTTCTATCTTCGGCAAAAAGAAAGAAACCGCTCAGCCTGTTACTATGGAAGAGCGAGGCAATACATGGACCTGCCCGAGCTGCGGAAAGGTTATGCCTAAATATGTAGGAATCTGCGGTTGCGGCGAACCTCAGCCCTTCAGCTTTGATGATGTTCCACCTGTTTTCCAGGGCGATCCTCACGAGGGCGCTATCCCCACTACAACCGGTTCGTCAAGCGTAAGCAAGCCTAAGCCGGCTGCCAAGCCTGCTCCGGCTCCCGCTCCTGCCCCGGCTCCGAAGGAAGAAAAGCATTCATTCTTCGGCAAAAAGAAAGAGACCGCTCAGCCTGTTACTATGGAAGAGCGAGGCAATACATGGACCTGTCCCAGCTGCGGAAAGGTTATGCCGAAATATGTAGGAACCTGCGGTTGCGGTGAACCTCAGCCTTTCGGTTTTGATGATGTTCCGCCTGTTTTCCAGGGCGATCCCCATGCAGGCGCTATCCCGACAACTACCGGATCAACAGATAATAAACAGGTTTCAAATACGGCTCCTGCTGAACCTCAGGAAGAACTGCCTACCGGTTTCAGAAACAGAAAAAGAAATCATTCCGCTCCTGCGCCGACAGCAATGCCTGAAATCACAAAGGATGAAAGCAGCGAGGAGGACAACAGGATAACTGATGCAAGTGCTTTCAGCGATGCCGCTCCCACACTCCAGTCTTACAGTCCCCAGACAACTCCTCCAGTTGACAATACTCCTGATCCGGAGCTGGATTACATAAAGAATGACAACGATTCATCCATGCCCTTCGGTTCTTCAAATGCTAACAATACACCATTGGATTTTGACAATGCACCGCCTCCGGCTCCCATGAGATTTGACGATGCGCCGCCTCCGGCTCCTATGAGATTCGACGACGCTCCGCCTCCGGCTCCTATGAGATTCGATGACGCTCCGCCTCCGGCTCCTATGAGATTCGATGACGCTCCGCCTCCGGCTCCTATGAGATTCGACGACGCTCCGCCTCCGGCTCCTATGAGATTTGATGACGCTCCGCCTCCGGCTCCTATGAAGTTCAACAACACAGCGCCTGCACAGCAGACTGCACCCAAGCCGGAAAAGAAGCATCTTTTCGGTAAAAAGGCTAAGGAAGCAGAAGCAATACGTCAGGCAGAAGCTGTTGTAAACAGCAGAAGAGATATTCCTGACAACGGTGCAACATGGACCTGTCCGAACTGCGGAAAGGTTATGCCAAAATATGTAGGCACCTGCGGCTGCGGTGAACCTCAGCCATTTGAATTCTGATATTCAAAGCTTAATTAAAATTACAAAAGTCGATGGACTTCCGTATCCATCGACTTTTTGCTTTCCTGATTATTATATTCATCTGTTTTTGAAAAACCGGGGATTATCAAAAATTATCGTTGGAAATTATCTCATATTATGGAATCACGTCTATCTGCTCCGCACCTGTCTTGCTTGCACCCCAAGTACATTGGCGCAATACAGGCACTGGATTTATAATAATAAAAATGAAACGGCAGTAAATACCATAACTCATAAGTATTTACTGCCGCTGATTTGTTTATGCTATATACATTGCAACTCTCATGCTTACGGGGAGCAGGATATCAGAACAGGTCGCTGTGTGTGCCTGTACGGATAAGTTCCAGCACCAATCTGTCTGAATAGACTTTATAAATCAAAAGCCAATCAGGTTTAATATGACATTCTCTCATATTTTTATAGTTACTTGAATTTTCCAATGCGTGATCTCTGTTTTTATTTGGAAGCGTCTGTTCATTTGCCAGTATAGTAATAACATTTGTCAATTCTTTTATATCGCACCCTCGTTTAACAGCAAGCTTATAGTCCTTTTTGAATTGTCCCGTAAATTCTATTTTAAGCATTGAGTGCCTCCATCAGATCATCTACACTATCAAAAGGACCATATACATCGATGCCTTTTTCAGCAGATTCCATTGCAGAATGCGTAACAGAATTCGGAATCTCTGTTGTAAGCTCAAACGGTATCCTTTGTTCTCTTACAACTGTTTTTGCAAAAATGTTGAATGCTGCACTTACCGATAAACCTATTTCTTCACAAAACTTATCAAAAGCAATTTTTGTAGCCTCATCCATTCTGATATTAACATTTGTCATTGCCATAACCATACCTCCTTGTTAGTACTAAGTATATTATATGCAAATTGCAATCATTTGTCAATATATTTATATCAATTTAATAGACAAATCATAGAATTATCATAGCATCCCCGAAGCTGAAAAACCTGTATTGTTCTTCAACCGCAGTTTTATATGCATTCATTACATTGTCAAAGCCGGCAAAGGCTGAAACAAGCATTATAAGCGTGCTTTCCGGAAGATGGAAATTTGTGATAAGACCGTCAAGCACATTGAATTCAAAGCCAGGATATATAAATATATCTGTCCAGCCCTCTGAAGGACGTACACTGCCTTCCTTTCTTGCTACTGATTCAAGCGTACGGCAGCTTGTTGTACCTACTGCAATAACTCTTTTTCCGCTTCGTTTTGTTTCATTGATAAGCTTTGCTGTTTCCTCTGGCAGCTCATAATGCTCTGAATGCATATGATGCTTTGTAACATCATCTACCTTTACAGGACGGAAGGTTCCCAGTCCCACATGAAGGGTTACATAGCCTATTTTTACACCTTTCGCTCTGATCTTTTCCATCAGCTCTTTTGTAAAATGAAGACCTGCTGTCGGTGCTGCTGCACTTCCCAGCTCACGGCTGTATACGGTCTGATATCTTTCCTTATCCTTCAGCTTTTCATGTATATATGGCGGCAGGGGCATCTGTCCGAGCTTATCAAGTGCTTCATAGAAATTGCCCTCACATTCAAAGTCAACTATCCTGTTTCCTTCCTCGGTGACCTCTGAAACAACTGCGGTCATTATCCCTTCCCCAAATACGAATTTTGTGCCGACCTTCGCTTTTTTACCCGGTTTTGCAAGAGTTTCCCATCGTTTGCTCTCAATATGGCGAAGAAGAAGAAATTCTACATTTGCACCGGTTTCCTCTTTTACACCATAAATTCTTGCCGGGAGAACTCTTGAATCATTTACGATCAGACAGTCTCCCTCATTAAGATAATCTATTATATCATAAAAATGTTTATGCTCAAGTGCTCCGCTTTTTCTGTTCATTACCATAAGTCTTGAGCTGTCGCGAGGCTCAAGTGGCGTCTGGGCAATGAGTTCCTCAGGAAGATCATAATAAAAATCTGATGTTTTCATCCTTTTTCCTTCTTTCCTTATAATACTACCAAAGGCAGCACCGCACTGATATGAGCGGCACTGCCTTTAATTTTATGCCTTTACTTCTTCCTTCTTGAAACGGTGAAGCCCGCTCAGATCTGATAGCATTATGCAGCCTGTTGTACAGTTCTTTGCGCAGACTCCGAAATCCTCGCAGTCCGGACATTTGCTGTAATCTATTACAGCACAGTTGTCAACTACCTTTATTGCACCGGACGGACAAACACGCTCACACTTTTTGCAGCCGATACAGCCGTTTGAACAGACCTTTCTGGTCACTGCGCCCTTGTCCTTGTTTGAACAGGTCACTACTACCTTTTCAACATCTGCTACAAGACTTATTATCTTCTGCGGACAGGTCTTTGTGCACAGGCCGCAGCCGATACATTCTCTGCTGTCCACCCTTGCTACTCCGTCAACTATGCTGATCGCATTCTGCGGACATACACCTGCACATTCGCCAAGTCCAAGACAGCCGTAGGTACAGCTGCCCTTTCCGCCGTAAAGAAGCTTTGCAGCACTGCAGGTCTGTATTCCCACATAATCATATTTGTCCTGAGTCTTATTGCAGTCGCCAGCACAGTGTACAACTGCGACCTGCTCAATGACATCCTCGAATTCTACGCCCATTATTTCACTGAGCTGCTTTGATACTGCGTCAGCACCGGGAACGCAGAGGTTTGTAGCTGTCCCCTCTTTTTCGCAAAGTGCCTTTGCATAGCCGTCACAGCCTGCAAAGCCGCAGGCGCCGCAGTTTGCTCCGGGCAGACATTCTCTTATCTTCGGAAAACGCTCGTCCTCCTTCACCGCCATAAGCTTTGAAGCAATTACAAGAACTGCACCGCAGATTATGCCGATTATCACAACAGGGATAACGGCAGTAAGAATTTCATTCATTATCTCGCACCTCCGTTATCACATCGGGAAAAGATTCTCGATAACGCCGCTGAAGCCGAGGAATGACAGCGAGGTGATCGCTGCGGCTGTAAGCGTTACGGGAAGTCCCTTGAAGCTTTCGGGGATATCGCTGCCCTCTATGGTTGAGCGTACTCCCGAGAACATTACCATGGCAAGGAAAAAGCCCAGACCGCTGCCGAGGGAATTGACCATTGCCTCAACAAATGTATAGCCTTCATCAATATTCAGAATGGTAACGCCGAGAACAGCGCAGTTTGTCGTAATGAGCGGCAGATATACTCCGAGGGATTTATGCAGCGATGGTATATAGCGCTTGAGTACGATCTCAACAAGCTGTACCAGTGCCGCTATGACAAGTATAAATACGATAGTCTGGAGATATCCGAGACCATTCGGGTCAAGAAGATATATCTGTATCGGATAGGTCGCTGCTGTTGCCATGAGCATTACAAAAATTACTGCAAGACTCATGCCTGTTGCACTGTCGAGCTTTTTTGATACGCCGAGGAACGGACAAATACCAAGAAAACGTGAAAGCACATAGTTATTGATAAATACCGCAGAAAGCAGTATAACGATAAGCTTAGTCATTTACGGCAGCCTCCTTTTCCTCTTTTTCGCCGCTTGTTTTGCCGCAGGAATCAGCCTGAGGACAACCCTCGCAGCCAAAGTCCTTTTTCTTCGGCTTATATTTGCCGAACTTATTGACAGCAGCAATAAGCAGACCAAATACAAAGAATCCGCCAGGCGCCATTGTCAGAATGGAAATGTGATTATCTATAAGCACAGGTATCTCAATACCGGCGAATGTGCCGTTTCCGAATACCTCACGTATAGTTGCCATGCAGAACAGCGCAAGCGTAAAGCCGACGCCCATTCCGAGTGCATCTATTGCTGAATCAAAAACCTTGTTCTTATTTGCAAACATTTCAGCTCTGCCGAGAATAATACAGTTTACAACGATAAGCGGCAGATATATTCCGAGTGCCTTATCAAGATCAGGGGCAAATGCCTTGACCAGCATCTGTACCATTGTTACAAAGCCTGCGATAAGAACGATATAGCAGGGAATTCTGACCTTATCGGGAATCACCTTTCTGAGAGCAGAAATAACAACATTGGAACAGAGCAGAACTACTGTTGCAGCAGCACCCATACCGAGTGCATTGATAACGCTCGTTGAGGTCGCAAGTGTCGGACAGGTTCCGAGAACAAGCACCAGCACGGGGTTTTCCTTGATGATACCCTTCAGAAAATTCTGTGCAGTCTTATTCATCACTTCGCCCCCTTTACTTTTTCATATGCTTCAAACGCTGACTTTACAGCTGCCTTATATGCCTTTGAGGAGATCGTTGCACCTGAGATCGGTTCAACGCTGTCCTGATCCTTTGCATTCTTTCCCGCAAATTTCTGATTCAGGCCTGTACTGTTGTCAACTACCTTTGAACCGATACCGCTTGTTTCACTGTGTGAAAGCGTTTTCATTGCTTCTATCGTTCCGTCAGGTCTTATTCCGCAGATGAGCTTTATCTCTCCGCCGTAGCCCTTCTGGGAAAGCATAAATACATAACCGGAATCATCGCTTCCTCTGAAAGCCTCAGTTACTCCCTCAGGGAGCTTTACATCAAGCTTTTCAAAGCTTTTTGCTTCCTTCAGCACCTCAGAACGTGCCTGCTGGGCTGCCTCTTCCTCAGCAGCCTTTATTATAGGTGCTGTAACAAGATTGACAGCTGCTAAAAGCGATGTCACAACAAGGCAGATACAGGTCAGAACAATGATCGGTTTGAATATATCCTTCATCATACCTTGACACCTCCTGTAAGCGGCTTTTGTCTTGTAAGTCTTGAAATATAAGGTGTGAGCAGGTTCATAAGAAGTATGGAATATGAAACGCCCTCGGGGAGATTGCCCCAGAACCTGATGAGTATTGTGATAAGTCCGCAGCCGACGCCAAAGATGATCTTGCCCCACTTTGTTGACGGAGTTGTTGCATAATCGGTAGCCATGAAAACTGCACCAAGCAGCAGTCCGCCTGAAAGCAGCTGATAAAGCACATCCTTGCCGCAGATAAACGACATCAGAGCAACAGTTGCTATAAACGCAACGGGTGTATGCCATGAGATAACTCCTCTTGCCAGAAGATATATTCCGCCAAGAATAATTGCTGCTGCGCAGGTCTCACCAAGACAGCCTGCATGATTTCCTAAAAACAGTGTAAGATATGACGGCATGGAATCAGTCTGACCCTTTGCAGCCGCAGCAAGCGGTGTTGCCCCGGTAATCACATCTGTTTCATAAACGGTTTTTCCCCATTTGACCGGTGAGGTCCAGTTCGACATTGAGCCTGCAAAGGCGACAAGCATTATTATTCTTGCTGTAATTGCAGGGTTTGCAAAATTCTGACCTATACCGCCGAAAAGCTGCTTTACAACTACAATTGCAGCAATACTTCCGATAACTGCCTGCCAGATCGGTATGCTGACCGGAAGATTGAAGGCAAGCAGCATTCCTGTGACTATTGCAGACAGGTCAAATACTGTATTATCACGCTTGCAGAGCTTTTCAAAAAGAAACTCCGCCGCCATACAGGTCGCAACACATACTCCTGTAACAAGCAGCGCCCTGAGTCCGAATATAACCACTGATGCTATCGCTGCAGGAATAAGCGCAATGATGACATCAAGCATGATATTCTGTGTTGTACGTTTTCCCGAAAAATGAGGGGAAACATTGGAGATAAGCTTTGCCATTATTTACCCTCCTTTTCTGCTTCGGCTTTTTTCTTTGTCTGATATGCACGAAGCTTTATCTTTGCAAGCTTATTCGTCTGAACAAGCGGGCGGTTTGCCGGACAGACAAAGCTGCAGCAGCCGCATTCCATGCACAGATCGACACAAAGCTTTTCAAGCTCTTCGCCTCTGTCGAGCTTGTATGCCCTTGCTATCTCTCTCGGGTCAAGACGGAAGGGACAGTGGCTCATACAGGCTCCGCAGCCGATACAGGCTGTGGTCTTTTTGGGAGTTGCCTCCTTTTCGTCCATTGCAATTATTGCGTTAGTATTTTTGAGCACCGGTTCAGCGTCACTCGGTACGGCAATACCCATCATCGGGCCGCCGTAAAGAATCTTCCTCGGCTCGCATTTGTATCCGCCGGCTGCTTCGACAAGGTCTGCAATCGACGTACCTATCGGTGCGATCATGTTTTTGGGATCCTTTATTGCAGAACCGTCAACAGTTATACACTTTTCAATCAGCGGAATACCGTCCTCAAGATATTTTCCGACAAAGGACAGTGTTGTTACATTGATAACAATAGCTCCCACATCAAGGGGCAGTCCTCCCTTTGGGATGACTCTTTTCATTGTATTGAACACAAGTACCTTCTCACCGCCCTGAGGATAGATCGAGGGCAGAACGTGTATCTCAACATCGTCAGTCTTATCTGCAAGCTCCTTTAGTTTTTCGATAGCCTGCTTTTTATTATTTTCAATACCGATTATAAAGCGGCTGACCTTCATATATTTCCTGAGAGCGTCTATTCCCTTGAAAATATAGTCGCTGTTATCAAGCATTGTTCTTGTATCTGAGGTTATATACGGCTCACATTCGGCTGCGTTTATTACAACAGCCTCGACCTTTTCAAGATCCTTTATACTGAGCTTTACAAATGTAGGAAAGCCTGCTCCGCCGAGTCCCACGACTCCGCTTGCCTTGACAGCAGTTTTAAGGCTTTCAAAATCAGTCACCTCCGGAGCTTTAATCCCCTCATACAAGCTCTGCTCTCCGTCGCTTTCGATAGTAATGCACTGTACCTTCATTCCCATTGAAGAAGTCATTTCATCGATCTTAGCGACCTTACCTGATACACTTGAATGTATCGCAGAAGAAACAAATCCGTCAGGCTCACCGATAAGCTGACCTACCTTGACGATATCACCCTTTTTTACGATCGGCTTTGCCGGCTTTCCTATATGCATCGACATAGGGATCGTAACGGTTTTCGGTACAGTCATACGTACAGGCTTACTATCGGCGGTGTTCTTCTTATGCGGCACTTTTATACCGTGTAGCTTCATGCTGATTCCTCCGATTTCCTTTTTTCACGGGATCTGTTATCTCTGAACCATTGCTGGATCAGGAAAAGATCCTTGTTCCTTTATATGCTGCTTATTATAATTGCAGAATATCCGACAATATACAACAGCACAAACATAATTATTATACTACAAAATCAGCTTTTCGCCAATGTTTGTTTTGCATATATTTTTATCTTCTTTTTATACAAAATAGCAATAACTTGTAAGGCCTCAGAACAAAATACTCTCTCTGCCACAGTAAATCTGCGGTCAAAGAGAGTTTTTTCGTAAACAGGTAAAATAATCAGTTCTTTTTTGTTGTTGATTCGATACCGGCAATCACTATGGAACCGTCAGACTTCAGTCCTGTCGTATGCCTGCTTCCTGCCGACACAGCGACAATATCTGTCCATTTACCCACATCACACTGTCCGAAATCGTTATTGCCCACTGCAACTACTCTGCCGTCTGACATCAGACCGACAGAATGTGCTTCACCGGCAGACACAGATATGATATCCTTCCAGTCAACCACATTACACTGACCGAATGAATTATATCCTGTTGCGAGAACTCTGCCGTCAGAACGTAGTCCCAGAGTATGTCCGGAAAAAACAGATATAGCTGTGATATTTCTCCATGTTGCAACATCACACTGTCCCTTGCCGTTATATCCGACTGCAATTACTGTTCCGTCAGAATGAAGTCCCACTGTATGCATTGCTCCGGCAGCTACCGCCACTATATCATTCCAGGATGATGTATTACACTGACCGTCACGGCTGTTGCCTGCTGTGACAACAGTTCCGTTTTTCTTCAGACCAACTGTGTGCAGATAGCCTGCACATATTTTCTTGATATCAGACCACATTCCGACCTTGATCTGTCCATGAGTATTTGACCCGACTGCCACTACTGTGCCGTCCTTTCTCAGTCCGACAGTATGTCTTGCTCCCGTACAGACGGACGCTATATTTTTCCAGTCCTTGACATTACATTCGCCGTACAGATTGTCTCCGGTGGCTGTGACCGTTCCGTTTGCTCTCAGCATTACAGAAAAACCGCTTCCGGCTGATATCTTTATTATTCTGTCATCAGGGAGCTTCTTTTCGGCAACGGCATATACCGGTCTTTCAGTTGTACCTGCCATCAGGACCTCTCCTGATTCTGTTATGCCGATCGTACAATCTCCTCCGGCAAAGAGGCTGACCACATTCTGCCATCCGGTTACATCACACTGACCTTTCTTATTGTCTCCGACAGCACTGACTGTTCCGTCAGAAAAAAGCACAGCTGCATGGTCACCTCCGGCTGCAATTCTGATAACATTCTGCCACGACGAGGAAAGCTTCTCTATTGCTGCGTCCTGTCCCTTATATACAACTGTTCCGTCCGCTCTGAGAACAAGTGCGCTGCTGCCGAAAAAAACCGCATCCGGATCTGCCTTGAAATATTTTTTTCTCAGCTCTGTCAGAGCTGATTCATCAAGTTTATATGCTGATTTAATTATTATTTTATTATCCAATTCAATTCCCCCGTTCAAAAAAACCACCAGCTCAACTCTTTATTCTTACCTGAATCCGTGAAACTCAGCAAGCAGCAAAGCGCTGCACCAGTCCCAAAAAGGTATTCGCCCAGGCATTGCTTCTGCTGATAGAAAGAAAAAGCTG